>CAZEQQ010000216.1:0-5107 GCA_964514425.1 uncultured archaeon | reverse complement strand
TTTCAGTAATATTGGAAATCACATCTATCCCTTCACCTAATTGTTCAGGATTGCTTTGAACATTTTCTCCTACTGCACTAAACACATTAAACATATAAAGAAGTATAAGCAGTGATACAAAAAATAATACTGGGATATAAAGAAGCAGTAGTGTTAGTATTCTTTTACTATTCCTCACCAAAGTTTCCTTAGTGTCAGTAATGGGTGGTAGAACGGGTCTGACAGAAATGGAATTCATACAGTTGTATCATACAACTGATATTTAAACATTTCAAATCAATTACCCATTTCTAAGGAAAGGGTCTTCTTGTGTAAGTAGATAAAAAAGTATAGGAAAAAAACAAAAAAAATACTTGAACAATAATATTACTTCGCTTTTTGTCCACAGTGAGAACAAAAACTACTGTTTTCATCCAGTTTGCTACTACAATTTGAACAGAAGTCACTTCCTAATGGTTGAATGGGTTCTTGACTCTTAATACTTTGAGAATCATGATCATCTTTTGGATAATAGGGACTACTAGCATAAGGATCAGTGGAATACTGGTTTTGGAGAGAGAGTTCAGGAATATTGTAATCATTGACAGAACGTATATCTGTATGGAATTTATATAGTCCAAATATTAAAATTGCTTGTGGGATTAAAGTTAGTCCTAGATTTATGAATATAGCATCACTGGCACCGAATGTCAGATTAATTCCTGGGACAAACAAACTGATAAAGTGGACAAGTGCAGAAAGAGAGAGACCTATTATTAAAAACCAATTATCAGTTCCATCAAAAGCTTTCATCTCTCTAAGTTGTTCGAACATTTTTAATAAGAAATATGCAGCAACTGCAATCATAACCCACATTACGAAGTTTAATTGGTTATAGAACATAGCTAAAATGAAAATAACTAAACCAATGTTAATGAACAAAGATGCACGACCAGCTGTAATTCTGAAGTCACTATTATGTTTAACCAAGTTGTTTAAGTTCTTACTAATTCCAAAAAGCGTGATTAGAGATAGGATACTGACTATTAAGAATGTTAAACCAATTAATAGACCTAAAAGAACTAGGCCTAAGTACTTATAGACGAAGTTTTCTAGAAGTTCCTGATAGCCTGGATCGTTCGTTAAATCTTCCTGACTTCCTTCGAAATTTTTCTGATATTCTGCTATTTCCAATAGTTGATCATGTAACGAAGACATGATGAGAGTAAGAGAAAGTGTTGCAATGAGAACAATAATTAGGAGGATAAACAATCGTTTACTACTTTTTGTTAGATTTGTTATTGCTTTTGTTGCTAAATTTTCAGGTTGTTGAGCATATCCACTATACATAGTCTGATTTATTAGGAGGAGTATTTAAACATTTCAAAATAGAAAAAAATAGAGGTAAATACTGCAGAGTAAGGTATTTAGTTTATTCTTTCTCCACAGTGAGCGCAAAATTGGCTATTTGGATCCAATTTGCTACCACAGTTTAAACAGAATTCTTTACCTAATTGAGTCATGGGTTCTTGAACATCCTTTGCAAAAGGTTCTTGACTATTCAAAGTTTGTGCTGGCATTGATTGTTGATTGGGATAAGTAGCATTTTGAGCATAAGGTTCGGAGAAGTATTGGTTTTGAGGAGAGAGAGTAGGTATATTAAATTCATTAACTGTTTTCATATCGTTATGGAATTTTAACAGACCAAATACAAAGACTGAGTAAGACCCAAACATAAGAACGGATGTTAAAATATTTGTGCTATTCAAACCAATAGAAGAAATCATAGTTGTATTAAACTGTTCTAAAACGGAGAAGAAAGCTATTGCTCCTGCTCCTGCTACCATAAACCAATTTTTGTTGCCATCAAAGGCATTAAGTTCTCTAAAGTGTTCCATTAAGCTAATACAAGCTAGCATGGCTACTAAAATGAAGATCCAAGTTAATACAGAAATATACCCAATTATTCCAGAGATAATAAATGCTAGAATTGAAAACTTAAGAAAAGAAGATACACGACCCGCATCTTTCTTAAAATTGTAATTGTGTTTCACTAACATCCCAAAAGATTTACTGAACTTGAGGAGATAAACTAAACCAATTATATAAAGAATGAATAAAGCAAAACCCAATAAAGAGGCTAAAGTAATCATTGCACCATGTTCTTCATTTAGCTCTGCACTTAGTTGTAGATAAGTAGGGTCATTTGTTAAATCCCAAATATCACCTCCAGATTCAAGGTATTCTACAGTGTACTCTTCAAGCTCTGCTTGTTTCTCGTAGTAAGTCCCTACAATAAATGTAGTTGCAATTGTTAAAATTACAATTATAATAAGTAAGTATGCTATGGTTTTACTATAACTAACTAACCCTTTTTTAGATTTAGTAGCTAAATTTTGAGGTTGTTGAACATATCCACTATACATAGGAAAAAGAGGAAAAAGGAGTATTTAAACCTTTCAAAATGAAAAATGTTACAGATTAGTATTTTAAGCAATAAATTAAAAAAATTTCTCAAAAATTACCGAAAGTTTAAAAAAAATTTAGTATACAGAGAGTTAGTTCAATCTTCTTCTTTAGCAATTAGTATAAAACGATGGCTGTGAACATCGATATATCCCATTTTAATGATGTTTTCATGTATTGATTTTAGTTGATCATAGTATTTTTGAACAGAAAAATCTGATAGCTCCCAAGGGATGCACTTAAAGTAATAAACGATAGCACCAACGTCAAAGATTCGAGTGAGAGGAAAAGCTTCTTCTTGTCTTAATATTGTAAAACCAGCGTCTTGAAACTCAACGATAGTTCGAGCAAAAAAACCTTCTTCAAATACTAGATTGCCATCAAACAATTGTAACAAGTCAAAATTATTTTTATCTCCAACTTGTTGAGTGATAAATACTCCACCTGGTTTAAGAATTCGATGAATTTCTTTAGCACAAAATGATTCATGACGATTAATAATAAGATCAAATTCCTCATTTGAAAATGGTAAGGAAGTATCATCCTCATAAGAGAAGACTTTAACGCCTAAGGGTTCTAAACGATTTTTAGCAACAGGAACATTAGGAGGATAACCTTCAGTTGCACAAGTGTGTTGTGGTAAAGGAAGAAGCGAGGATAAAAATTCTCCCCCACCTGTGCCCATGTCTAATAAGGCAGTAGAATTACGAAGATAACTAAGAATTATTGAGTGGTAACTCCAAGGAAAAGGGTGTTCTACCATCCTATCCTTAATGTAACAAAAATCCCAACCACTAAATGGTTTATCATATTCTGAAATCATAAATTCAAAGAGTTCATCATTCGAAGGATCATCATTCATATATATATCTAAGAAAAGGAATTATTTAATTCTTGTGAAAGGAAGAACAAAAAACAAAAGATTAACTCTTTTTCGAAAATTCTTTGTTCACCACTTTTCTAAGAAATTGTCTCACACTTTCATGAATAGGTTCTTTAGCTTCGCCTAAATGGACAGAATGATTACCATTATAATAATAAGATTCTTTATAGTCACTTCTAATTTCTTGAAAGAGCAGATCAATATTTTCCTTATTTACTCTAGGGTCTTGTAAACCTATTGCAGCATAGATTGGAACATTAACCTTATGTAATCGTTTTCTTGTAACTTCCATTAAGTCGAAAAGACTAGTAACACATTTCAAAGGACGATAAGGATAGTAATGATGCCCTCGTTGTTCATATAATTCAGCTTCTGAACGCTTGGTTGGCCAATAGCGTAAAAACCAAGAAATAAGAGGTAAATATTTAGCATCAGGGCGATGTAATTTTAAAGGTGGAGAAATCGTCACAATTGCTTCAACATCATGATATACTGACAGAAGAAGAGAAAGTGTAGCACCCAAAGAGTGTCCTACAAGAATAACACGTGAAACTTCCTTTTTCAGTTTCTTATAACCTTCTTCAACAGATTTATACCAATCGATAAAATTTGTGCGTTCCATATCTTGAACTGAAGTTCCATGACCTTTTAACCTGACAGCTCTACAAGTATACCCTTCAGTCTCGTGTAAATATTTAGCCATTTCACGAAGTGCTTCAGGATTTGACCCAAAACCATGAGTGAAAAGAAGACCAACATCGTTTCCTTTATACAAAAAAGGTAAACACGAATCTCTAACAATAGTCAACCGAGGTTCATCAGGCATATTGTCAATGATAGCTTCAACGGTAGTAACATACCCTGCTACTTTGAGAGCTTCAATTACAGGTTTTGCATTAGCTGGAGCGACCTTATCTCTTACCCACTGATAATAACGATAATAGGGATCAATAAGAGAAAACAAAGCTTTCCCTAAAGTTATTTGATTAGTGTTGGAATTGGATTTCATAATTCACCCACATGACGTTTAAATTTTTCTTCCGCTGTGGGTTTACGGTAACCCAAACGAGAGATAACAGGGATGAGAAAACCAAAAGTAAGTAAGATTGAAATTGGGATGTGTGCCCAATCTAAACCTAAAATACCCGTATTATCACCATAAGCTCGGTCAATGAAGAAAAGTAAAAGAGAGATATTAACAAAAATCAATGGACCAACAATCCAAAAAGATTCAGGTCTTTTAGTTAGTAAAGTAGCTATAAAAAATAGACTCAAAATACCAATGATTGGCCAAAATGCCCAATCTACGTAAAAATAGGGATTTTTATTAGAGCCTGTAAAAACATCAATACTAAGAATAAAAATACAAACTACTAGAACATTTAAAGGTGTAACCCACCACTTAAATCGTTTAATAGGTTTAGCTGTGGAGCTACTACGATTAAGTTCTTTCAGTGGATCAGTAATGTAATTTTTATCGGTAAGAATAGTACCACAAGTGGGACAAACTTCTTCTATTATTTCCTCTGTTTGCATGATAAAAAGAAAAAAATCTAACTTTTAAATCTATCTTCTAATATTATATGAAGAAAGAATAGAGACTACAGCTTTAGAGGGAAAAGGAAAAAAGTTCGGAATAGGAGCTTTTTAGTTTTTAATCAATAACAATTAAATAGTACTAAGTGGAATCCAATTATTAGAACAACCATGAAATACAAAACACTTTTTGTGGGGGTAATAATAACATCAGCTGTGTTGCCGCCTGTTCGTAATGTGATT
>CAZEQQ010000215.1:0-5117 GCA_964514425.1 uncultured archaeon | reverse complement strand
CAAGTTGGAATATTTGAACTTTCAATAAATATCACACTTTATGGTTATGAAACACAAATATTTTCTGTTTTTATTCTCGTTAACGAGCGACCAACTAATGAAAGTATAGATAAAAATACGGAAACGAAGTTTTATCTCAATAATGCCAATTTTACTGTAGGGTATCAAGATCAGAATGGAACATTATTATCCACAGATACTTTATCCTTTACAGGTAATCTTACAACGCCTGGCTTTGTAGGGGAAATAGATTATAATTATATCATTGATGGATATTTCATCACACTTACCCAACTTAATCGAGTAGGTTTGTATGAGTTTAACATAACTATTACTCTCTATGGTTATGAAACAAAAACTATAACTGTTATCATTACAATAAATGAACGATTTACAGAATCAAATATTGATAAGTACACAGAAACCAAACTCTATCTTGAAAATGCCAATTTTACTGTAGGGTATCAAGATCAGAATGAAACATTATTATCCACAGCTACTTTATCCTTTACGGGTAATCTTACAACGCCTGGCTTTGTTGGAGAAATAGCTTTCAGTTATATTGATAATAGTTATTTTGTCATTCTGACGCAATTTAACCGATTAGGTGTGTTCGAACTTAACATAACCATTTCTCTCTATGGCTATGAAACACAACTCTTAACTGTTTATGTTACCGTGAATGAACGACCAACAGAATCAAATGTTGATAAGGACACAGAAACGAAACTCTATCTTGAAAATGCTAATTTCACCGCTTGGTACCAAGATTTCAACGAAACATATTTACCAGGAGCAATTTTAACTTTTGAAGGTAATCTCACAACTTCAGGTTTCTTTGGAGAGATACAATATTTCTACGACACTAATAGTTATTTTGTTAACATCACCGAATTCAAACATCTAGGAATATTAGAACTCAATATAACAATCACTCTTTATGGCTATGAGACACAACTCCTAACTGTCTATGTTTTAATATTGGAAAGACCAACTGAAAAAGATGTCATTATTGATTATCAAGAAATAAACGCTGATGAAGAAGCTACTTTTACTTTTGATTATCTTGATAGCATAACTTCGGAACATCTTGAGAACATTAATGTTAGTTGGTCATTTGCTGAAGATAACAGTACGTTACTTTTAGATGACTATTTCAGTTCGATTACAAATACAACAACAGGAATGTTGTACTTCCTTTCTATTCTTCCCCAGCTTGAAGTTGCTGCAGGAACTATTCTTGCATTAAATGTCACAGTTTCAAAATATGGGTACAATGATCAATATTTCATCATTCAGATAGTAATTAATCCCATTCCTACCAAATTAGGTCCAGACACAGAAACTATCAAAATCATTTATCCTAATCAACTGGGAGTATACAGTGTCTACTATCAAAATAATGAAACTTCTGATAATTTACTTGGTGCAAGTTTACTTATTACACAACTTAATGGTTCTGAATTAATCAGTTCCTCTAATTACTCTATCTCTGGAAATCATTATATCATTACAATTACACCTATTGATTTTCTTTCAGGTGGTTATTCGTTTGTTTTCCAAATAAATGTAACAAAAGCTGGTTTCAAAACCCTTTCCTATACCATTTATCTTGAAGTGATGCTCTATCCTACTGAAGCAGAGCCTGAAGAAGATGAACATTCAATACATCTTTTTGAAGCAGCTAACTTTGAATTAGTTTATGTTGATATCTTAGCAGATCGTAATATCGTTAATGCAACGATTGATATTGAACTCTTGTCTGGTAATGAAACTCACATTACAAGTATAAGTATAAACAGAGCTAGTCCTTTCTATTATGCTGTTACAATAGACTTTTATGATGAGTTATGTGCTGGAAATACCTATATCTTTTTGGTTACATTTTCTAAAATAGGTTATGAGAATGTTTCAACAATACTAACAATAATTGTTTATCCTCCACAATCCTATTCTCTCTCTTTCGATATTGATGGTGAATTGAGGCAGTTAGAGTGGGTAACATTCACGTTTACAATGACGGAAATGCTTGATCTCTTGATTGCTTTAGGTTACTATGACATACAATCTAATATCTATTTACAAGGAACTTTGAGAATGAATTATGCTATTACCTTTGCTAATGGAACAATTCTAACTAATTCCATACAAATGCTCATCACTCAAGCCATGCTTAATCAAGAAACTACCTTTTTAGAAAAAGTTTTCCTCCCTCTCCAATCCTTACAATTTGAAATTACAGAAGTTGCCTTTGCAGCTTCCAACCAATTACACACATTGATTTTTGACTTCGACTACGATTTAAGTTTAGTTGTAAATAAACTCACACAAGGAATCAAAGGACCTTCTGTCCTTGAACTGATTAGTTACGTTTTTGAAGAATATATGACTTATGCTGTTGTAGTTTTAGTTGTTCTTATCGTTCTGCTACTTAGCTTTTTATTCTTTTTCACTGTAATCTTACCTAAAAAGCAAAAAACTTTTGCTCACCAAAAAAGGATACATAAACGAGTCTCGGATATTCTTTACGGGGTTATGTCGTTAAATGAAATCATTGTTGTAGACGTAGAAACGAGTTTACCTGTTTATGATTTAGATTTTGGTTCTGCAATTAGCACTGATTCCTCTTTAGTTTCTGGTTTTCTCCAAGCTGTGTCAGGTATGGGAAAAGAGATTACAGGAGGTAAAGCCAAAGGTGTTAAAAAGTTAGATTATGGCGATTTTACTGTTACTAGTGCAGGCAAAGGTCATTTTGTTGCTTATCTTTTTAGTACAGCAGAACTCTGTCAAGATTTAGATGCAGGATTAACCAAATTTGTTGTTTGGTTCGATGAACAATTTAGATCGATAGCAGAGAGATGGGATGGAACAGTCGACGGTTATCTGGAGAAAAAAATCGAAATAATGAATAAATTATCTGAACACCTTTACATTTGGGTTCTTCATCCCCTTCAGATAAACCCTGCAAAAATGAATATATCAAAACTGAATGTAATGGAACAACGAGTATACAAGAATATCATTTCTGGAAGTAATGTTACAATAAGTTCAACTCTTACTGAATTTAAGAAATATCCTGCAAATGAAGTTTTGACATCTGTATTTTCGTTAGTTGAAAAAGAGTTTATCCAAAGACAAACTTTCGAAAGTGAACATCAATATAGTAAACTTTCTTCTCGTGAGATGCAACAATCAGTTAAGGATATCCAAAGTTCAATTGCTCCTATAAAAGACGAAAAGAAGCTTGACAAGAAGAAAGACGAAAAGAAGCTTGACAAGAAGAAAGACGAAAAGAAGCCTGACAAGAAGAAAGACGAAAAGAAGCCTGACAAGAAGAAAGATGAAAAGAATCTGGAAGAGAAAAAAGAAGATGAATCGAAACAGAAAGTAACAAAGATAGAAGTAAAAACTTCCACTATATCTCCTACTGAGAGTGCAGAAGAATATCAACGAAGATTGGAGCAAGAACAAAGGATTTTGAAGAAATTACAATCTTTAACAGGAGTAAAAATACCAGAAGAACCAAAAAGTACAGACAAGCAAAAGAGCAAAGGAAAAAGTATAGTAAAGCAGAAGAAAGGAAAAGAAACACAACCCTCTTCTGAAGAACAAAAAGTAGAAGAAACTAGAACTAAAAAACCTCTTAAACTCTCAAAAGATGAAAAGAAGATTTTAGAAGACCAAAAGAAAGAAATGGCTAAACTAGAAAAACAGAAAAAAGAACTGAAGAAACAACAAGAGCAAGAAGGAATGAAAAGGAAAGCACTAGAAGAAGAGAAAAAGAAGCAATCGAAAGTAGAAGAAATAGCAAAAGAAGAAAAAGTAGAAAAGAATGATTCAAAACTTCCAGAAGAAGAGAAAAAGATTCTTGAAGAACAGAAAAAAGGGATAGCTAAACTACAAAAACTTGAGCAACAGATAAAGAAAAAAGAAGATGAGGAAAGAAAGAAACACGAACAAGAAGAAAAGAAAAGGAAAGCATTAGAGGAAAAAGAGAGAAAGAAACAAGCGAAAATTGATGAGAAAATTAGAAAAGAAAAAGAGAAAGAGGAAAAAGAGAAAAGTAAATTAGAGGACGAATTAAAGAAGGTTATTACAAAGACCAAAGATGAATTAAAATAAAGAGAAGAAGATATTAAGCTTCATCTCTGACCTCATCTTAAAAACACAACTTAACCCATTTTTTTGGAATGATTCTGTGCAATTTGAAGAGATTCGTACAAAATGAGATAAGCAAGATGAACAACTTTTCTGAAGAGTTTAATATCTGCCATTTTAGAGAAAAACAATTCCCACCCACCATAATAGTAGCTTTTGTAGTTAGAACTTAATTCAACTAGCCCTATTTTTTCTAATTTAGAACAAATATTTGTACGATTTAAAGACCATACATCAACGTGATCCCTCTCTTCTTGTAAAATAGAAAGAACTCTAACAACACTAGGTGAAACTCTCCAACTTAACCTTCTAATTATTGTCCACCAATCTAATCCTAATCTATCTAAACAAGTATTAGGGAGAGCAGATAAAACTTCTTGCAACTCTAAAAGACTGGTCAAATCATGGTTTTTTATTTTTTCTTTGGTGCTTTGAACAAATTCTATTTTTTCACCATAAAGGATGTTTTTTTGTTCAACAGGAGTTGTAAAAAAGTTGGGGTCATTCAAAAAATCATTAATGATAATCACTTGACAACGAGGAAGATGAAAGTATTCTGGTCTTTTTCTTAAAAAGAGATTCTCAACTTCTTCATTAAAAGCTAAAGCTTGCATAAAACCCTCCTTTGTCTGAGGAAATAGCTGGTTTTTGTTTTTTAATAAAACATGTATATCGATATCACTAATATTGGGTACATAATCAATAGGACTATCCCATGATTTAATTGCTGAACCTTTTGTAAAAGCTAATTGTATTTCTCCACTCAATGAAGTTGAAAACATTTCCTTCCACACTTTAAGTATTACATTAACATCTTTTTTACTTTCTTTCATCGCTTCAGTTAAGTCCATAAACCACAAGAGATCCAGTTAAATTAAAAATTTGTAGAAAGATGTAAGATTAATATAATTAGTTTAAGAAAAAGGAGATTGCTTTTTATTAGACAGATAAATGATTTT
>CAZEQQ010000214.1:3187-5136 GCA_964514425.1 uncultured archaeon | reverse complement strand
CCAACATCAGAAGAGGAAACAGTTTTACTATCGCTTAAAACAGCATCAGTTTCAGTTTTTGTGTCTCGTAAAAGAGAAATCAAGAGCCACACTTGAAGGGCAGCTAGAACCCATGCAATAGCTTGATATCCTTGAAAAGTTGAAATATCTAAGGAAGAATTGGCGACGCGGAACAAAATGGAAAAACAGACAGCAATAAGGAATCCTAGACTTGCAAGAAAACCAAAAGGAGATTGTTCATGGTTCCACTTAACTCTCAATAGTAAAGGAAGCAAAATTAAGAAGGCACCAACACCTAGACCAGAGATAAGCATACGTCCTAGAGTATCAAACAATGGTTCAAGTAAACGAGCACCGACCATGATACCATTAACAAGATAAATAGTCCAAAAACGTACTGATATTTTGCGGTCAAATAGTAGAAAAATAGATGAGAGAAAGAATAAAACAGACAAAACATTGATGTTAAGTGAAAGAGTCATTAAAGCGAAAAAATAGACAGATTCGATAAAATCAGAAAAGAGTTGAAGAAACATCAACCAAAGGATTGCAGTAAAAATGATCATACGTAAATTCTTACTAATAGAAATATCACTAAATTGCATAACAAACTCTTTAATGGGCGGGTATTTAAGAGTTTACTCAACAGAAGTTAAAAAAAGAAAAAATGGAGAAAAATTGATATTTTAAATGCAAAGGATTCAATTACCCCTCCTTTAAGTTCTAATTATAGCTCTTTCTTCGTTTTGCTATCAAGGTTTTTTTCATCTTTATGAAGATCATTAAAAGAAAAGTTGGAAGAGATAGGTTTCAAGCGTTTGTATTTAGGTGGTAAATTAGCTCTTCGTCCTGCTTTGATAGCATAAACAGGGCACAAATTATAACAACGCATGCAAAAAGTGCAATCATCTCCTACCTTAACTTTATTCTGTTCAGTATCAAAAGAGATAGTAGCAGTCGGACAATACCGCACACATTGAAGGCAACGAGTACAACGATCATGGTCAACAGAAAAATGAACAATCTTGTATAATAGAGGCTCAGTAATTCTTTGCAATTCGGCAAGGAAACGATAAGGAATATTCCAACGATGTTCTAACCAAGGTTCTTGTAAATGAATCTTTGAATAGAGTTTTTCTAATTTCAGA
The DNA here is from genome assembly GCA_964514425.1 of uncultured archaeon. Classification (GTDB taxonomy): domain Archaea; phylum Asgardarchaeota; class Heimdallarchaeia; order Heimdallarchaeales; family Heimdallarchaeaceae; genus CAZEQQ01. The sequence goes on along the minus strand of CAZEQQ010000214.1, from coordinate 3,988 downwards.
ATAGCTTGATCTTTGTTCTTATTCAATTTTTCTTGACCATATGGATTAGCACGAAAAACAGGAATGCTGATGTTGGATGTAAGAGCAACATTAATAGCCCATTGAAACGGAAATCCAAGTTTGAGAAAATGTTTACGTGGAACCAGCGCTCCATCACCAGAAAAAAGCATCATTGAAGTGAGAACTAAAACAGGGGGAAGTTTAACAGGAAGATCTGCACGGTGAGTGCTACAAATAGCTAAAAAATCCTTAATAAAATCACGCATATACATAGGCCAAGTCGAGCCATAAATAGGATAGACAATACCTAAAACATCAGCCTCTCGAACTTTTTGCAACAAAAAAGAGGGTTCACGTACACTTGATAATTCAATAGAATGGATATCAACTGTATTACCTGCATTTTGAGCGATTTGGGCGAATTGATGAACAGTCCACCAAGAATTACCTGTACCTGAAAATGTGAAGAAAATGAAATGCATCTAAAAGAGAATTTCCTTCTAATCTTATAAATATTTTTAGGGTCTAATACTTCCGAATTAATAAAAATATTTGATTAGAACCATTGGTACTACTACTAGGAAAAAAAGATTTCTTTCGAATCTACTACTGTACCTATGGGATGATTTTTCTCTAATCAATCCAAGAGCAAATCATGCAATCTTTCTGTTAAAAAAGCATCAGAGAGTTCTTGAATATATGGAGTAAGTCGGAAGACTTTATTAGGACTTAATTCTTTGTTAAGAAGAGATTTCTTAATGTCGTATAAATGTTGAGTACGTGATGGAGTCTTTAGAGAGT
>CAZEQQ010000214.1:0-3177 GCA_964514425.1 uncultured archaeon | reverse complement strand
AAGAAGAGATTTCTTAAAGACTTCAACATCTTGAGACCATATAGAAGGCTGTAATCTAAAAACGATATTATAGTTAATTTCTATTAGTTTCTCCAAATTTTTTTCTTTGAGAGAAGGAACACTCTTAAGTAGTTCTTCATGAATCTTATCAGGAATAGATTTAAGCCTATTGGTAAACTTTAGGGTAGAAACTGAAGAAAGCATAACTGGAGCAGATTTATCTTTCTCCTGACTAAAAGAAGTAGATAGTCCTTCAATAGTCTTTTCAAAAATCAATCGTCTAATGATTAGATCTAATTTTTTACGATGACTTGACTTGGTGAAGTAAAATTTCTTTAAGGACCTTAAAGAAGTTAAGTGGTCTTTAGTAATTTTTTTATAATTTTCATAAGAAGCATGAACATTTTGTATGTTAGATTGTATTTTGCTGTAAAAAGAAGGAAGATTCTCTTCTTCTAACTCTTCTCTTCGGGGAAAATCTAAATGTGCATTTTTATCAAGCCAAAAAAGAAAACTTAGAAAATAGTTAGCAGGATCAATTATTTTTTTCATTAAAGGTTGAATGACTTCATCTTCAGTTTTATGATAACCTTCGTCAACAAGCTTTTTTACATCTTTTTTCATTTTTTGTAAATCTTTCATTCTCACTTTACTATAGACAGAAAAGAATAGAAAAATTAAGTCAGAATGCATAAAATCCATAGAATCTATGAAGAAGTTAAAAAAACTCTGTTCAATCTTTCCTTTAGAGAGTTCCAAATTATCCGTTAATGAAAATAACAACTCAAAATCATAGTCTAGTGACATAAAAGCATTTGTAAGCAAGTTAAGAAGAATATTCTGAAAGTTCATTTTTTGTTGATGAAATAAGATGTGTTTAATAAGTTGAGAAAAATCATAGGGAGTATAATTTATTGAAGTGAGTTCAAGAAGAGATTTAGAGAGCATAGAAGTTGTTAGACAAACTTCTGGGAAAATGGGGGAAGAGAGAGATTTCTTGCTTTTTATGGTGTTAAATATTAAAGAAGGTTTACTATCATAATACTTACAGGTATTATACACCACGAAATTCACATTGAGACTACAGAATTTATTTGGTAAAAGAAATCGGGAAAGTATAGTGTCATTGGATATTAAAATTTCTGACATTAAATGCCAAGTTATTCTGTGATAATTGAGAGAATAGGCATCGATAGTATCATTCAAGACCATTTGAAAGGTGTTCTTTGTAGATGTAAGAATAACATAACCATTTGATGAAGAATAGCAGTAAGTCGAAAAATTGGAGAATCTCATTTTCTTATCTTTCAAAGGATAGCGACTAAGTAAGCCAATATCATAAGGATTTATCTTCACTCTGACAAAATCTTTATAAAAGGAATCATAGATTTGTTCTTTTATTTCTTTGTTATCTTTCTTCATACTAACTACCGTCGAAATGATGCTCGCTAAGGTCTGATCGGTATTTTCTGATAAACTTTCATTTTCGCAAAAAGAGCATAAGACATAGATAAGCTTTTCATGGATGGGAGGAAATCGTTCAAAAAACTCATTCTCAATATACAAAAAAAAGGCAGGTTGGAGGAAAAGCTCATAAGGATATTCCAAATATATAGACCTCTCATTTGTTCTTACATAAATGCCAATGGAAATACTCGAAACTTTATTGGTATTAGAAGAAGAGGAAGAAGAGGAAGAAGAGGAAGAAGCATTTGAAGATTTTTTCTTGTATACAATAATCGTATCACCATTTTCATCCCAGAAAAACGAGAGGATACTGCTCTTTTTTATTTCCTTGTAAATCACCTTTGGGAGTTGAATTGAAACCTTCTTACCAAACATATCCATCAAATATTCAGCATTTATCTGATATATAAACTTTAAGAGATGGTCAAAAGTTAAAATTTCCTTTGCTATGATACATACAAATCTTTTTGTTGGAAATCACTGACTTAAGTCGTGGATACTCGACACCTGTGTAAAAGAAAAAGCTAGAAGCTAGATACACTAATTAGAAAGATACTCTTGAATCTTCCGAATCAAAATATCTTCATCAACAGAAGTAGAAACCACACTTTGGGTGAAAAGATTAGTTTTATCAAGTAGCTTTTCAGTCATAATCTTCTTAAAATCAGATAAATCAAGAAGCAAAATAGAAGGGTTAAGATGAATCATAAGAGTATGGGATGACTTTTTTTAAAAATCTTTCATTGTTCTCATATCAGTCAAGGATTGCTCCAGACAGTCAAACAACAAGGGTGACCCACGGCACCCACTATCCCCGGAACGAAAACGCAGCGGGACTACTTTCCGACCATTTTTTTAGCTTATCTACTCTTCTTACTCATCCTTCTTCGTCCTTTCTTCCTGTTGTTGAGGATGGGTTTGTACTGATCTCATTGCATCTAGATGATGCGTGCTCATCTCGATTATCACAGTGTAATCATTATCCTCTCTCTTCTTATACCACTTCTTTATATAAAGACAACACTTTTTAAAAATCAGTGTCTTATAATAACATGATGGCAATAATTAATATCAAAGTTTCTGAAGATTTAATGAAAAAAATGGAAAAGCATTCTGGTATAGATTGGGAAGCATTTTTGAATAAAGCAATAGCAGAGTATATAAGTATAATTGAAGAAGAACTCGTTATTACAACCAATGAAGTAAAAGAAAAGCTAGGAGAAGACATTATCGCAGAAATTGACAAAATATCACTAGAAGAAGCAATTGAAAATTATGAGAAAATGAGGAAAAAAGAATAGAAACATTATATGACACAAATGTTTTGATAGAAACTATGAAAAAAAGGAAGAAAAAAGGAAGAAGTTTGTGTTAATTTCTTGAGTTAAGCTTATTGTTTGTGGCTTTTGTAATAGCTGCAAAACTACAAAGAAGTATTAGAGAACTAAGAAAAGGACAGTTTATTACATCTAAAGTGAGAGTAGTGGTGTCAACTGTAAAGAGATGTGTAGATTTACCGACATTACCAGCAGCAACAGGAGATGTGATAGTAACATTATGCAAACCATCAACTAAACCAGACCATAAATAACCAGAAGGTATAAAAAGAACAAATAACTCAAAAATCACCTAATCTCGTTTCCAAAAGCGTTAAATTGTCTAGTCGCTGTTCAATCCAAGAATCAGATTTAAGATCTCTTATACCATCAG
>CAZEQQ010000213.1:0-5176 GCA_964514425.1 uncultured archaeon | reverse complement strand
TATAAGGTAAAAATATTAACACATCTTTCTCTTCCTTTATGTTCGCTATTTCTTTTTTTACTGTTTCATTTATTGACAGATATTCTATTGGGTTACTTTCACCTGACAGCAGCAATATTTTTACTTTCAATTTATTCTTTTGATAGGTAGTTCTTACTTTTCTTCTTGCTTTTGTTAGTTCAGGTCTGTGGAAAGAGACTTCATTTATTATTTTTAGTCCCGATGCTTTGCTTATTGGGGTCATTTTTTCCCAATATTCTTCGTCTATATTTTCAATAGCATGAATGAAACCTTTATACAGTTCAGGATGAGAGAGTGCTCTTTGTTCCATTAGTTCCCATAATTTTCCATCCCTTATAGCGTTTTTTACGGTTCTTAACTCTTTCATAGACATATAGAGGTTATGTGTAGCTATTTCTTTTACTCTTACACTTTCTTTTTGTGTTTGTAGTTCTTTTGGTGACCATCTTAAGCATACTTCACAACAACACGGGAATTCTTGCATTGTTTCTAATTTAAGGGTACCATTTTCTGTCATATATCGATTCTCTTTTGCAAATAGCACATATGCTGCACTATCAAAAGTATCGCACCCTAATGCTATGATGAAAGAAAAAATCATTGGGTGTCCAGCCCCAAAAAGATGCAGTGGGATATTGTATGGAAGATTCTTCCTAGCAGTGTAGATCATCATAAAGAGGGATTTAAAATCGTATTGTGACATTATTGGTGCTACACTACCTAAAGCGTAAAAATTGAAATATTTTAGATAGTCTCTTTTCTTTACCTCATTTATGTAATATTCAATTATATCTACATTTTTTCCTCCTTGTATAGGTAATGTCCATATTGTTTCGGGATGATTTTTTATATGTTCAATAGATTCTTCTATTCTTTGTATAGTTTCCTCCACTTTTGTTTTTGCTTCAGAATAACTATCAGTTGGAGGTGTTGGAACATCTAGTATCACTCCTACATCTGTTTTTAGAGTACTTTGTATAGCTAATGTTTGTGTAGGGCTTATATCAACGTCACCATATGCCAATATTTGATAAGCTCCACTATCCATCATTATGTTTCCTTCATAATCTAGAACTTTATGTATTTCACTATCTTCTTTTGGTGGTCCAAATCGTTTAAAATAAAGATACGCGCTTGTTATAAAAAAGTCTAGTTCGAACTTTTCTTTTATCTCTTTAGGAGGGATTATGTTATTTCTTGGGTCTATTACTGGTACAAGTGTTGGTGTTTTTACATTACTTCTTGGCAAGTGAAATAATCCAATTCTACCATGTAAGTCTGAATAATTTATGCTTTGCATATAATCACGTTGATTTAAAAAAGTGGGAGTTAGTTAGACTCCAAGAATTTATCTAAAACTTTTTGAATTTTTTCGGCTATGGGACCTGTTCCCTTAACACCTTCTTCACTGACGGTAAAACGGTCAAATACTTGTATAATCCCTGCTTCTTCAACAATTTTAACATTATGAGGTTGAAAGCTTTGAGCAAGTTCTCTCGCAAGTCCAGAAAGGTCGAACGGTTCCTCTGTAAGAGTTATTTCACTGATATTAGCACCTGTAATAAATACTCTATAATAGTTAACATTTCCACATTCTGCATCTGCTAACACGACATTTAGTGACGCATCTTGTATACCTCTCATTATGCCTTTGTAAACTTTATCGTTGTTCAGTGTTATTTTAACTCTTTTGTTTAATAGAGCCGTTAGCTCCAATAAAAATTCACGATTTGGATTATTTGCCATAAGTATCGATATGAGTCAGTACTATCTCTACAAAAAGATTATGATAACTGATTAACTAAATGCTTTATTTTTTCTCTGGCTTCTCTATGGACAATAGTAACAATTGGGCAAGATTCATAGCAATTCCCACATTGAACACATAGTTCACTATTTACTACTAGTCCATCAGTTATTTCTAACGCATTAATTTGACACTGTTCAACACATAATTCACACTTACAACAATCAATAGATCGTAAAATTGCGAATATATAATTGCTTACTATATGTTTTATTTTTTCTTTATCTTGTTTTATTTTTTCATCCTTAAATGTTATCTTAAAACTCCCATCACCATACGTGAATACAGAATACTCATCATCACTCACTGCTATGAAAGTTGATTTTTTAGTTATTTTCTCTTTAGAACCAATAAGACCGATACATTTTTCTATTTGTCCTAATGCTATACTCTTTGTGAAGCTTCCTAAAATAACCAATGGTTGTGTTTTACAAGTGCTTTCTTCTAGAGCTATTTCAGAGAGCATTAGATCTGAAGTTTTTGATATATTTAATATTGGTTCAATCTCATAGGCTGCAAAGATTTTTTTTGGTATTTCTTTAAATCGCCATAAACCTAACTCGGAATATATTTCTGGCAAATTTCTTTTTTTCTTCCATTTTTCTATTTCTTCATTTAGTTTTTCATATAAACCAGCATGACTTGTTTTTAGAATTTCAAATTGTGCCATATTAGAGGAGGGACAAACCCAACACCCTATTCTTTCATATCCTTTGTCATACAACTCTAAATAGGGCAATTTTTGCCAATAAATATATAACCAGATCATTAAAGCAGTCCAGTTTTGAATTGGAGAAACATTAATTTGGTTCGTTATGTATTGGTTTGTCCATATTTCTGTTTTTGAGCGCATGTATGATTCATATCTTCGTTGCCCTACAAAACTCAAACATTTTCCTTTATCGAATTTATTGAATATTAGCCTTTGAATAGGAGCTAGTTTAGCGAATTTGCAGCAATAACGAAAATCCCTTCCGGGAGGACCAAATTTTTCAAATGCTTGCCAGAACACATCACTCGAAACGGTTTCTATTGTTAAGTAATCTTTTAATCCTAAGTAGTCTACTATATCTTTCACATATTTTACAGTTTCAGGAAATTCTATTCCTGTATCTACAAAAAAAATTTCAAATTTCTCGTCAGGAAAAGCTTTTTTCACCAGAGATAGCATAGCTAAACTGTCTTTCCCTCCGCTAAAACTAACATTTATGGGGAGACCCAATTTTTGTTTAATAGCACTAATAAAAGTAATTGCTTCTTGTTCTAAAGCTTTTAAAACTGCTTCATTTGCAGTCACTACTTCATTCCAAGTCCTTTTTTTGAAGTTATACACTTTTCTTTCTTCAATTTGTTGGTAGTTTTTAGCATAAGTGCCTTTCTCTAAATTTTTCCTGTCTATTTCATCAATTTTTGCTATTCCTCCAGCAATTACTGTTTTATCTTCGGTTATTACTGCAAGATAATCTCCTTTTCTTATATTTTCATCAGCAGCTATAATGCCAGGAATGAGAACATTTGCGCCTTTAATAATATAGTCCTTTGCGCTGTCACTTACCATTACCCAGTTTTTCTTTATGTTTTTCTCTATCAAAACTAGTCCAATAGGATTTAATTTTAATGTCCATTTCCTTTTTTCAAGATTGTATCGCATATTTCCTAATATTCTTCCATTCCAGATTATCTCATCCATTTGATCCTCTGAACCAATATGGTTCAATAGTAGGATGTCACCATCCGTAACAAAATGCTTTACACCAAAAGTTTCATCAAATAAACTGTTAAGTGTCAGTATATCTGCTTTAGAAGCTGGGCGTACATCATATGGTGGAGTTAGTGGAACTTTTTTTGTTTTTGAGTTACATTCAGGACAAAAGATTGTATCAATGAGAGGTAAACTGCAATAGTGGCAATAATATAAAGTATTGGGGCCTAAATAAGGGATATTTTTTCCCTTTTCTTTATATTTTCTTGAACTAATCTTGTACACCTTCAGTTTACTTTTAGCGTCTAAGAATTTACAGCAAGATTAGTATTATAATAGTTAGGTTTCACGTAATAATCTCATTAACACCCGCGGAATTTGCTTATGACTTGTTACTTCGGCAAATTTTCCTTTTCCATGCCTTGCTAAATCCATACATACTCTTTTACCCCAATCATGTTTAGAAGGTAGAGATATTACATGGAGTTTAGGGAAGTATTTTACATAAGGTCTTGGATCTCCACCTCTATTAAATGCACCATCTGTAACTAAAATACCAAATTTATGCGGTTTTTTTATTTTTTCTAACTCCATTCCTCCATATCGTAAAGCTTCACTAATGTTTGTAAAACCAGCACTATCACTTTCCAATATTCTGTTTACCAATTCATCTGTTCTTATTTTCTCTTTTATTCTTTTTATCACTGCAGCTTTTGTATTAAACAGAACTACGCTAAAGTGATCTTTTGACATGTTGTAAGCCATAACTGATACAGTTAAAGCAGCAGTAGTAAACCGTTCACCATATAAAGATCCTGAAGTGTCAAACATCAATACAGCAGTTTTGAGTTTATCTTTTCTCTCCAGACTTACAATATCTTCTCTATCAAGCATCCTGCTTCGATTTTCCAAGAAACGTTCTATGGTTTCATCCATATCGAATTCATCTAATCCGGGCTCATATTCAGTCTGTTCAAATATTTCTCCCCTAATACCTTGTCCCGTAATACCAAGTGATGTAGTAAGTATGACTTGTCGAGCTAATCTTCTAAAGATGGGCCTTGTCTTATCATCTAAAGCCCCTCTAAGCATAAAGAATAGTTCAGGAGCAGAGTTGTCACCTTTAGCTGCCCGACGTGCAACAAGTTTATAGCCCTTTTGAGAGTTCAAAGCTTCAGCAACAGCAAATTTATTTGATATAGCTAAGCCTTGTACTGCTGGCATGTTCTCTACGTCAACAGCTAATTCGGTTTGTTTCTTTATTTCGTAGTAAGTCATACCTTCAGATAGATTAGCGTAATGTGAGGGATTTCTTCTTCCTGAGACTATTTCAGCCTCTAGCATTTTATTTTTGTCCATTCTTCCTCTAAATACATAGGGTTTTCTGAATTCATTTTCGGGAGCTCCTATCCCCTCATCTATAAAAAATCCGAATCTTCTAAAGCCTTTGAAACTATGTTTTTAATCACATCTTCTACCTTACTTTCTACACCATCTTCAATTTCTATTTTTGTTGCTAGTGCCATAATTGCACTATCAATCCATGATTGCATGTCATTAATATCTAAAAACTTGATAATAGAAGCTATATCTATCGCACCACGTATTCATGAGCCTCTTCTTAAGTCAGGCCAATCTCTAGAATA
>CAZEQQ010000212.1:0-5178 GCA_964514425.1 uncultured archaeon | reverse complement strand
ACACTTAAAATAGAGGAGGAATCAAAAAGAATTTGCTCTTGTTGTTGAATATATTCAACTGCTCTTTTTCCAGCTAAAATTTCTATACGTACAACACCATCTTGTATTCTCTCACTACTTGTTAACTTTATTAAACCAATTTCACCAGTACTGTCCAAATGTGTTCCACCACAAGCTTCAATGTCCCAGTCGCTAATAGAAACAATATGTAAAGATTTACCTGGAACAACACCACCTTGATAGATTTCGAAACCATGTTCTTTTTCGGCTTGATCTCTATCTAAATCATATTTATCGATAGTTCTATTCTCAAGAACAATGAGATTGGCTATATATTCAATTTTTTGTAATTCTTCGTAACTTATAGAACGATAATGAGTTATATCTAAACGAGCTTTAAACTCTGTTTTGTCTGCTCCTGCTTGCCAAACATGTGCACCTAAAACTTGTCGGGAAGCATTGTTAACCACATGGACAGCGGTATGATGACGCATGATATCCATTCTACGATCCCAATCAACAACAACTTCAACAGTAGAACCTAAAGGGATATCACAAGTTTCTGCAAGTTCATGGAGAATAGCAGAACTTTTCTTAACTACATTAATTACACGGTATTCTACTCCATTAAATCTAATAACACCAGTGTCATGAATTTGACCACCGCCAGTGGGATAAAGAACAGTTTTATCTAAAATTAAATACTTATCATCAATATTAGCTAAAACTTTAGAAAAAATAGATTGTTGGTAAACATTTTCATAATAGGATGGAAAAGTACTATAGTCTTCCTTGAATTTAATAGTGTCTTCTTCTTTCTTATTTTTTGATTGTTTCTTCTGTTTAGATAATTCTTCTTGAATTTGGAAATAAAAATTCTCAGGAACATCTATTTCGATATTATCTTTTTTTGCAAATTCTTTGACCATTAAGGGATTAATACCACGATTCTGATATAAGTCAACAAGAGTGGAAAAATCTATCTCCTTTTTCTGTTTTAGCAGCTGTTTAACAACATTAGAACCTAAACGTTTAGTTTCATTGTATCTACCAACTTCTATGTCAATAATGTGATGGATAAGTTCTCTACGTTCTTTTATTCGTGGATAACTAACAGAGAGATGGTCTATTTGTAAGTCGAAAATCTTTTGAATAGAAAATTGAAGATTGTAAAGGTCACGAAGAGCGATAATACGACGGAGGAGAACACGCATATTATAACCGCCGCCAACATTTGAAGGGATAGCACCATCAGCTAAAGTTAAGGATAAAGTCCGCGCATGATCCGCTATCGCATACATAGCTTCTTGGGGACCAAGTATTCTTTCCATATCTTCGAAAGTTAATCCAAGTTTCTTTGCCATATCCTTTCGAGCATCTTTAAGATTTGCCACCTCTTCGACAGCTAATAAACCTGCTAATTTACTATAATCAAGCAGAAGTTTTTTATCGACTTTGTAACCATTTTCTGTTTGTAAATACTTGATAGCTTTTGGAAATATAGCTTCATAAATTGTAGGGGTTCCTTGTGTAAACCATGACACACGCTCTAATCCCCATCCAACATCTATAACTTGCATATCAAGTTTTTTAACTACGTCATTATCAAATCCGTAGGCGATGAACACATTATTTACTAACTCTGAACCATATGCAAATGCTTCAAGATTAGGACCAAAATTACCTCCCCCCATCCAAATACCTTCAGAATAAGTTATCTCTTCAGGCTTCAGACCTAATTCTTCAGTAAGGTATTGGAAATTTAACTCAATACACCTATCCATCCAATAGCCACCTTTTAGCCTTTCAGAGTTAAAAGAATGCTGACCAAACATAACAAAACTTGTGAGGTGTCGAGCAGTTTTTCCAATATTATCGATATCTGAAAATTCTCCACCCGTACGAATACAAAATTGAGGAACGACTAAAGGATTAGCAGGTGGATCAATAATACCTTCAAGAACCCAAGGTTGGAAGTCAGCTATAGATGCGATAGTAAATTCCATATCTGCCCGCCATCTCGCCACAACAGGGTAATCTTTGATGGCTGTATGACCATGTTTAACAAAAAAATCTGTCAAACTTTTAATGGCTTCATCAAAGTTAAGATTCTTACCTTTTTTTCCTAAAAACTTGTATCCACCAGAGCAGATAGTGTCACCACAATTTACATCTTCAGGATTTAAAGTCCAAAAGTGATGACTGCAAGAAGGACATAATTTTCGAATAAAGCCTTTCTCTGTAAAAATACTTACTTCATAATCCTTTTGAGAGAATTGCTTTCGAAGTTCTTCTTTACTTGTTAACATTCTAATCAAATCTTTTCTTGGGAAATTATTTAAAAACTTGTTCAAAATTAACAAATACTAAAGAAGAGCAAAAGATAAACAAGAAAGAGAGGGATGTGAAAACGTTAAAAACATCCGCCTGTAATAGCTGGCAAAATGAGTATCTTGTCAGAAGGCTTAATGGACATACTGAGATTTTTAGTTATTGTTCCGTTAACTAAAATAACTATCCCTCTTTCTGAAACATTATATTGCTCCAAGAGCTGAGAGAGTACAATCTCTTTTTCTGCATGAATTGATAGTAAAGCTCCTTTTTGTTCTACACTTGACATTGTTATCTAATTATATATTGAGCTCATATACTCATAAACTTTGTCCAATGTAAAAATAGAAAAAAGTTTTTATTATTCCTAACTTCGAGAAAAATATGGATAAAATAGAGATTAAAACATTAAAAGGGGAAGAACTAAAAATAGCTTTTGACATGTCAAGATATGCTTTTAACGCCTCACCAAAAGAAGATAAAGAAATTGAAGCACGAATTGATACATTTCAAGATAATTATGTTACAGCACTATTCGAAAATGAAAAACCCATGGCAACAGTAACAACGTTACCCATGACTCAAAATGTAAGAGGGAAAATATTTCCGATGGCCGGAATAGCTATGGTCGCCACAGAACCAGAGGGAAGGAACAAAGGATATGCAAAAAAATTAATGCTGGAACATTTTAAAGAAATGAAAAAAACGGAATATGTTTTTTCAACTCTTTATCCCTTTAAAGAACTATTCTATAGTAAATTAGGTTATACTACTTTTCCACAAATAAAGGAAGCAATATTTAATCCAGCGTCATTAGAACCTCTTCTAAAATATCAAGTAAAGGGTTCTGTAGAAAAAATTGAAATAAAAGGTGGAATTAAGAATTATAAAAATTTCATGGAATATATTCAACCTTTAATTCATGGATTTGGCTTAAAACCCGATAAATATTTTGAAAGAATGAAAGAAAGAAATACTCTTTGGTTAGCTATTGCAAAAGTAGATAATGAAATAGTAGGAGTAATGATTTATAAAATAACAGGATATTTTGAAAAATTACAAATTAAAGATTTCTACTATTTAGACGCTAATGCAAAATATTTACTCTTACAGTATTTAGCGAAACATAGAGATCAAGTGAAAGAGGTATTTCTACCACTTATAGCAAATGAGAATATTGAATGCTGGATAGAAGATTTATCGCCTAAAATTAGAACAAGAGAATGGGTAGCTTCTGCTATGGGAAGAGTAATGATTGTAGAAGAACTCTCTGGTATGAAAGTAGAAAACGGTCACTTCAAAGCGAGAATAAGTGACCCTTATTGTGATTGGAATAATGGGGTATTTAGTTTTCAATCTTTAAATGGACTGTTGTTAGTAGAAAAAGGAGATGGACAACCTGACTGTGAAATGACTATAAATGGATTATCTGCTATAATTTACGGTGGTCATGAGATCGAAGACCTTAAAATAAAAGGACAAATTTCTGGAAACTCTACTATCATAAAAACAATAGAAACTATGTTCCCACCTCTTTATCCTCACTTGCACGAAGATTTCTAACATAAAAACTGAACTATGCTCAAACTAAAAATTAGTAGAAAGGTTTGAAATCCTCACTTTTCCTCATTTTACAATATCCCACACATAGGGTGCTGAATCAGGATAGAAACGGGATAAATCATTTATTTCTATTGCTATCTGTCCAGTTTTTCCGTGTATAGAAAGAGGCATACGTGAAACTCTTCTTGTATCCATGGTTACTTTTCTATCTATACGCGGATATCGTCTCAGAATAATATCATCAATAAGTTTTTTCTTTAATTCTATATCCTTTGCAGGTAACATGCTAACAACATCGATATAACTATCTTGATTGAATTCTTTAATATATTCGGCTTGTTTGATCATTCTTTTTGCTGTAGGTAAAGCGATACCTAAATCCGCTAAATGCTTGGGTGGCGTATGTAAAAAGTATGAACGTGCTATCTGTGAATAGATACGATTACGAAGAGGTTTTGCTTCTTTGGGTACATCATCAACAGATTGGCTACGCTTTATATCATGTACAAAAGAAAGATAATCCAATATTGCAACACGAATAGATTGGTCAAACTCACGTGCAAGAGGACTAATAACCCATCCATGAACACCTCGTCGTCCCGAAAAAATCCATCGGATATCAGTAAAACCGAAATCCTCACGCATTGTTTCATCAATGAACATAGCTGCATCTTGGATAAGAGACCAGCAATCAATACAGTAATTACCACCTGAGCACCCACAAATTCGGACAAGATCGTATTCATCAATGTCTAAGTCGAAAATAAATTCACGAAATTGCCATTTAATCTTTTGAATAGGATTATCGCGACTAGGAGGTTGAGCATAAGTTGCACCAATATAAGCATGTGGAACAGATTTTTTCACCATAAATTCTTGCAAATCAACAGAAGTAGGAAAGGATATATTTCGAATGAAAAAGCCATCTTGACCTACAAAGCCAAATTCCCTCTCTTGAAACATATAGAACCCAATATAATCTAGTACCTTGTCTATATTGAACTTCTCTCTGTAATAAGTAGAGATAAGCTCAGGTGTAAGTACTTGATCATTCATAGCTGATATCCTCCTTAGCACCACTTTTAGTATTACTTTCAGTTTGAGGCTTTTTTTTCGCATAAAACCTCTTATAAACACCTTTACTATATTGAAGCATATGATTAATCCTTTTTTCTTTTACCGTCCAACTTGTATAAAATTCAAAGTAACGGGCACAAGCCTCTTGATACCATTGTTTAACTATTAATTGAGAAATACTGTCGATAGTTTCCTCCAGCTTCTTCT
>CAZEQQ010000211.1:0-5243 GCA_964514425.1 uncultured archaeon | reverse complement strand
TAACCTTTTGATGCAGAATTATTTTCTACAATTACCGAGTGTGTTTGATAAAAAGAAATCTCATTTGAAGAACTGTAACGAAAAGTATTGAAAATAACACTTGAGTTCTGCACATTATCTAAACGGATACCAAAATGAGTATTATTAAAAGTATTCTCGCTAATAGTGATATTGATTGACGATTTACTGTAGATTGCTTTAACAGTATCACTAAATTCTAGATTAACAATCATACCATGACTACAATTGATCAAAAATATTTGACCAAAAAGAGATTCTGTAAAAACTAAATCGTTTTCGTCAATATAGTATCCTAAAAGTTTCCCATTAACTGTATTCCCTGTCACAATGTAACTTTGTAAATGTTCAAGTAAGGGCTGGTGATTAAAATAACTTGCTCCAATAAATCTTAATCCTCCGTTAATGAAACTATTATTGCCAATAAAAGTGTCAACAGAAACATCAATGTATAAATTCGCAGAACTTAAGCTGTTAAAACTAATATTGCTAGAAGGAGAATTTAAAAGTATTATCCCATCGTTGTTGGAATCAGTTCTTACAATTGTGTTATTAAACACAGTCGCAGTTGCAGTAGCAACATTTTCTAGATGTATTTTCTCTTGTATGTAACACCCTTTGATGATAAAGTAAGCATCGGTATTGTAGATTGTAATGGAAGTAGTGTTAATCCCTTCTATAACAAAGGGCTCATCCAAGGTTCCATTACCTTCAAAATTATAAGTGGTATTGAAATCTTCATTATTATTGATAGATATAGCATCATGAGGGATATAAGTAAAGGCAACAAGAGATTTTTGAGTGTTCAGATTATTATTAACGCCTGATAATGTAATGCTATGAACTAAAGCAACATTTGCAAATAATAATAATACAATTAATAAGCATGCATTTGACCTCATAAGATAAAGGTACTTTTTATTAATATAAGTCTTGTCCTTAATAGCTCATTATACTTAGATAGGGATTTTAATGAACATTGATAAATTATTGTTGATAGGAATGTTGCATATCTTACTATTAAAAAGCCTAGCAAAAGAGTAATCATCTACAAAATTATTAGTACAATTGTTGGAGAAAGAGCAACTATTGCAAAAACTTATTTAGTTACACAAAAGGGTAAAATGATAAATTATGAAATGGATAATAACAGGTGGATGTGGTTTTATTGGGACAAATTTCATTCGCTATGTCCTTAAAAACTACGAAGATATAGAAGTAATTAACTTAGATAAATTGACTTATGCAGGAAATAAGAACAATCTTACAGACTTTGAGAACGACCCAAGATACTCTTTTGTCAGAGGAGATATAGCTGATAGCGTGGTCTTAGATAAATTGTTCCAAGATAACAAAGAAGAGATTGAACTAATTGTTAATTTTGCTGCAGAGTCACATGTTGACCGATCCATTTTAGGCGGAGATGAATTTATACAGACAAATGTTCAAGGAACACACATGTTATTAAAATATGCACGTAAACATGATTGCAAATTTTTACAAATTTCAACAGATGAAGTGTATGGAAGCAGAGAAGAAGGATATTTTGGTGAACAAGACAATTTAGACCCATCTAGCCTTTATTCCGCATCTAAAGCATCTGCAGAGTTAGTAGTTAATGCCTATAAAGTAACATATGGATTAGAAACCCTTATCACCAGAAGTTCAAATAATTTTGGACCTTATCAATACCCTGAAAAATTGATTCCCCATTTTATTACGAATCTGTTCAGAGGAAAAAATGTTACTGTTTATGGAACGGGACAAAATGTACGAGATTGGATTTATGTAGAAGATAACTGTCGTGCTATTGATTATGTCATCAAAGAAGGTAAAAACGGAGAGATTTATAATATAGGAGGAGGAAACGAAAAAACTAATCTTGAGATCACTCATCTAATCTTAGAAAAACTAGGTTTTGGAGAAGAGAAAATCTCTTATGTCGAAGATAGATTAGGACACGATTTCCGCTATGCTATCGATTGTAGCAAAATCAAAAAATTGGGATGGAACCCCCACTACACTTTTGACCAAGCATTTGATCTCACCATCGACTGGTATAAGGAAAATCAGGCATGGTGGACACCATTATTAAAGAATTGAAATTGAATTCCTTAATTTTAAGCTCTTTTTTCTTCTCTTTTCTTTTCCACTATCAATAGTCAATTACCCCTCCCTAAAGGAAGGGGTTTTCTTGTGCATGACGGATAAAAATTAAAACCATTTAACGAAAGTTAGCATATGAAGGTTCTACTCATTCATAATGCGCCACTGTTTTCAACGAAAGCTTTCTCTATCTATTTTCAAAAAATAGCCATGGAGTTAGCTAAAATACCTGAAATGGAACTAATAGTTATTTCTAGCGATGAAGAAATTGAAGAGGTAGAACTTCCTTTTAGAGTAGAGCCAATATCAGGAAAGATTCATTCAACGTTAGGAAATATAAAATTCATAAGAAAAGCTAGCAAAAAAATCCGTCAAATATGTAAAGAAGAGAAAGTGGATATCATTCATACACTTTACCCATTTTCGAGTATAGGTGCAGCAAAATTAAGTAAATGTGGAAAACAAGCAAAAATCATCTATGAAATCAGGAGCCCATGGATAGACATTATAGAAGAACGAGGATATATCCCAAAAGTTATAAGAAAACTCTATTCAAAATTGTCCTTTGGATTAGAAAAATTTTTCATGAGAGATATAGATGGGTTCATTTTTATCACAGAAGCATTACATCAGCACTATAGAAAGTATCTTCCAAAAATACATGATTCTATTATCATTCCCTCAGGTTTTGATGCTACACTTTTTAGCGAAAAAAATGTAAAAAATGTTAATATTAAAGAATTAATAAAAGCAGATCAAGATGCAATTATTTTAGGGTACATTGGCGCGTTAGAGAAAGAAAGAGCCTTTGAAGAGCTCATTGACCATTTTGCATATGCATTACGAGACCATAAAAACTTACATTTAGTTTTCGTTGGAGAGGGAACAGGAATTAAAGGTATAAAGGACAAAACAAAAGAATTGAACATAGAAGATAAAGTAACTATTCTAAAACCTGTTAACCATAAAGATATTCCTTCTTGGATAAATTCTTTTGACATTTGTATATCTCATGTCCCTGACATTCCTATTTATCATTCAAGTTTTCCTCTAAAAATTGTAGAATATACTGCACTAAAAAAACCGGTATTGGCTACAGTATTACCTGTTCATACCGAGTTATTGGAAAGATTCATGAACGGTTTTCTTTACTCTAACAATCAGAGTTTTGTGGAGGGGTTAGAAAATATTCTGGCTAATGAATATAAATTCAAACAAATAGAAGATTTAGCAACATACTCATATTGCGCTTTAGCACAACAAATACACTCTTTCTACAAGTTAATCCTAAAATCATAAAACTTTACAGAAAGTTCAGTTTTACTAGTTTATGTTAAATAACTTGAAAGGTGAATATATTTAAGATTTTTAAAGAGAATTGAAAAGTGATAGAATTAATCTAAGAAGACTGAATTAAGTTCAGTTTAAATAGTTGTTTGAAAAACTAAACTTGTGATAGCATGGTCAACGAAGAACTGAATAACTATAGTTTAGAAGGAAGTAAGATATTAGAGAGAATCATACCAGAAAGGAGAAAATTAGCAATAAAGGAAACAATGAAAACAATGATAGGAGTGATGTCCCTTTTATTATTTTTTACTCTGATAATGATAATTCCTGTGGGTTTACTAGAAGATAGAAGAATTTTAACCATCGGTTTAACAGTTACGGGTAGTTTAATTATCATATTAACCATTATTACTTGGGTTATGATGAATCTTTACGTAAATAGTTTAGAATATATTTTTACTGATAAAGAAATTATCAAAAATGCCGGAATCATTACAAGAAGTAGGAAAATTGTCCCTTATCGAACAATAACTAATTTTAGTCAAAAAATGGGTCCCCTCGATCGATTAATAGGTGGTAGAAATTTTGGAACAATAATCATAGAAACAGCAGGAATAAGTGGAAAAGCCGTGCCTGAACAAACACTACAAGGTATAGAAAATGTCCCCAAGTATCTTCAGACAGTACATAACATTGTGGGCAAAATGAAAGGTCAAGCAGCAGTTATTACTGATGAAGAAGGAAAGGATAATTATGGTGAAGCAGTAGATCCAACCCTGAAAGAAATCTTAAAGGTCTTAAAAGAGATATCAGCAAAAATCAAATAAAATGTGCAAAAAATATATAAATGTATGAAAGAGCAAAGATACGAGTGTATAATGAAAAGAGTGAAAATTGTATTTATCTTAACTTTGTTTATTTTGTTCGGACATTTATTATCAACTCTTGGAAATAGTAATGGTATTCCTTATTATAAAGATTTAACCACTGATAAGGATCATAACCTCTCTACGTTGGATATTGAGTTAAAAGAAAATGAGGCTGTTTCTGATACAATAGATTTATCGAACAACAAAAAGATTCCAACTAATGAGGAACCATCTTTAACATTTATTAAACATGGAGCAATAACTATCGATGGAAACGAAGATTTTACAGCACAAGCAACAGCAAATGATTGGGCAGGAGAAGGAAGTGAATCAAATCCTTACATCATTGAAAATTATCACATAAGTTTAAATTCACACCATCCAATTTCCATTAGCAACACTGATGTTTTTTTTATCATTAGAGATAATATTTTAGAAGGAGCAAAATCTTGGTTGACATATGGCTATTATTTATCTTCTATTCACTTATCCTTTGTTAAAAATGGTATAATCTCAAAGAATCTAATAAATGATAGCACAGATGGCATTCAAATTGTTCTTTCAGAAAATATTCTTATTAGCGAAAATGAAGTAAAAAATAGTGATATTGAAGGAATATCCATCAAATATTCAAGTAATATCAGTATTGAAGGTAATAAAATTGAAACAAATTATAATGGTATCTCTAGTATGCATAGTAGTGATATTCATATCACGAATAATTTAATCAAAAACAACAGAAAAGATGGGATAACACTAATCAATTCTGAATCATCAGTTGTTTCTGATAATAAAATTGTTTCTAATTCTATATATGGCATTTCTCTACAAACATCACTAAACATTACAATTGTTAAGAATACTTTCAATTACAACCAAAATTATGCAGTATCTATAAGTGCGAATTCTAACACATCTCTATAATTCTTTCCAATCTTGCCACAAAGGCGGAAAGAATAC
>CAZEQQ010000210.1:0-5266 GCA_964514425.1 uncultured archaeon | reverse complement strand
ATTACAGAAGTTGGAAAAAGATTACAAGATAGATTAGGCAAAAAACATGTTTTCTTTTCTGATGGATGTAATAATTTACGTCAAACAGCAGTTGGATTAGCACGTTTTATGGGTGTAAATCTCTTAAAAATGATTCCTCAAAACCCTCTCAAAGGTATCTATTTGCTTTTACAATCTAAAATTCATGGCTCTAATTCGAATGTACCTACGATAAGAGAAATATTAAAACCTTACAAAGTGAAATATGCATAAAAGGAAGTTCCAAAGAATTATTCTAGAAATAACTTTCTATTACTTTATCGGTCATACACAAGAAAACCCCTACCTTTAGGGAGGGGTAATTGACTTCTTATAATACCCTTTTTTGGAGAATTTTTAAAAAGAACCTCTTGAATTTTCTACACAATTTAAACAAATATGGATTGCACCTTTTGATTTTTTATACTCAAAACCCATTTTTTGCAAATGAGTAACGAAAACGTCTCTTCTTTTTTGTTCTGTTCCAACCATTACTTTTAGATGCTCTGAAATGCTATTATAGCTATAAAACAAGTGTAATTATCAGTTGCCGATTCAATAGAACTTCTCTGAACTAGAAGAATTTATAATTGCTCTAAAAATGGGGACAAAGCTACCATATAGTGGTAGAAAGATTAAAGAAATGTTATGATATACAAGAAAAACCATATGTTGTTAACAATACTAGTAAGTTTATTCTACTTTGAGAGGTCATTACATGAGTACACTACCATTTAAAATGAATTTCAAAAAACAATTCAAACAATATATGAATTATTCAAGGAAATGGTTCCTTTTTTCTATAATTATTGGCGTTTTTAGTGGTATTTTAATGGCACTTTTTACCGCACTCGTCGTAAATCTTCAAATATGGTTAAATGTCGTTCCTGTTATAATTAGATACCCCATTGTGGGAGGAGTTACTTCATTATTGTTATACCTTGGCTTTAAGGAGGTAAAAGGTGCAGGAATATCAAATGTTTTAGCTCACAAAAATAGTGGAACAATCATTCCTTCTCGCACATTAATAACAAAATTTCTTGCTAGTTCTCTTACTTTAGGTGTTGGTGCTCCTGCAGGGAGAGAAGGACCATCCATGGTTTTAGGGAGCACATTATCTGCTTTTTTTGCAAAAAAGATGAAATACTCGCAAGAGGATCATATGCAAGCTATTACTATAGGGGCTGCAGCCTGTACTTCAGCTGTTTTTCAGACTCCCCTAGGTGGTGCACTTTTTGCTGCAGAAGTCCCATATAAACAAGATTTAGACGAAACGGTTATTCTTCCTGCACTTTTAGCAAGTGCTATTGCATTATTAATCTCTGAAACTCTTCTAACTTTACTCAATTCACATCCAATTCACATAGATATTGAAATTGTTTCAATTGAATTCAATCTCATCAACACTTTACATTTTATGTTTTTGGGATTATTAGCAGGAATCATTGGTGTGATATTTTCTATTTTATTCAAATCAATTAGTAAAATTTTTGGAAAATATATCAAAGAATTTCTTCTACCCTTTGTTGGTATGATAATAACGGCAATAATAGTGATTATTTTTGAAGTATTAGTATTGCCTGAGGGCGTTACCTTGGGAGGAACAGGCTTTGGATCGATAAATGCACTCATTAGTTCACTAGATATGATCCCATTAGGTACATTGCTTCTATTTTTATTTGGAATAATACTTGCTACCTCAACTTGTGTCGGATTAGGTGCAAGTGGTGGTATTATGGGCCCTAGTCTAGCCATTGGAGCAGCCTTAGGTGCAGTTTATGCTAAAGTTTTCCCCTCTGTTGAATATGCTCCTTTAATAATAATTGGAATGTCATCATTACATGCTGCAACAACAAAAACACCTATAGCTTCCATAATCATAATTTTGGAGATGGTAGACTTTCCTACACTCATAATTCCTTTGATTATTTCAAATTGTATGGCATTTATAGTTTCGTTGGACTTTAGTCTGTATTCGGGGCAAATTAGAAGTAAAGAAGTAATATTAAGAAGAAAAATAACGAATACTGATATATTGGAAACTATTATGGTAAAAGAAGCAATGGAAAAAGTATATCCAACTGCAAAAAAGACAGACACGATCCAAGAAAGTTTTTCTTTGTTATACTTACACAAAATAAATAGTCTATTTGTGATTGATGATGAAGAAAAGTTAATAGGAACAGTGTCTTCTATGGATTTCCAAACAGGTTTTCTTGAAGGGAAAAAGTATATTGAAGAAATTATGTCTGAAAAACTAGTAACAGCATATGAAGATGAAAATTTGGCTATTGTCTTTGAAAGATTAAGAGAATGTAGTCGAGATTGCATCCCTGTTGTTGACAAGGAACTTTCCAATAAAATATTAGGATATATAGACTATAACCATATAGCACAGTATTATGAAGCACAGCAAATAAAGATGCATAGTAGAAAAGCTTTAACGATAGAGGAAATCTCAAACGACGATTTTACACTTGAAAATTAATAATACTTAAAATCAAAAATATGTCTTTACATAACCACAACTCCTTTTTCGTACAAACACTCATATTCTTCTAAAGGTTTAAATTCTTTAAAGCTAATAATTACTAAATTGCTACTAATATTAAGGAAGAATCCTAATGTTCAAAGAAAATGAACTTTATTTCTTATCTGTACTCGATTTTTACAAAATTGAAATTACTGGCGAAACCTTTGAATCCAAAGAATGGTTGAAAGAAAATAACTATTCCTGGGACACTAATAAAAAAGTTTGGTATAAAATAGCGAATATAGTCTTGGATGAAGATAAAGAGTTTGAGAGGCGCAGATTGAAAGTAAATCAACAAAAAGTAACTGACTACAAGCTCTTTTTTTCCACTCTTTTAAATACGATTAAAGAAGAAGAGTATACCTCTTTTGTTTCTATATGTAAAATCATCAAAATACTTGATACAAGAGTATTCATGCAAAACAATGTAGAAAAGTTTCTTTCGAGTTTATTAATAAGTGATAAAACAAAGTGTTTTAGACTAATCGTATGGGATAAAATTGACTCTAAGTTGATAAAGCAAGAGAAATTATACAAAATGAGGATAAAATATA
This sequence comes from uncultured archaeon, assembly GCA_964514425.1. GTDB lineage: Archaea > Asgardarchaeota > Heimdallarchaeia > Heimdallarchaeales > Heimdallarchaeaceae > CAZEQQ01. The sequence goes on along the minus strand of CAZEQQ010000210.1, from coordinate 2,161 downwards.
GTAAAAGATACACAAATGAGCTACAATTATATTGTGAATCAATAGATGACATTTGTGAACTTTCTGAAACTAGTGATCTCTCTTTTACTTTAAAGACTAATGAAGACTTGCAACAATGGATAGAAGAAAATTCTACAGCTATAGTAGACGTAAAAGAGAGCAAAAAAAATGTCCTATTGAATGGCATTATTACAGACATATCCTCTTTATCACAATATCTAGGTTGTATGATATGTAAATCTAAAATAATCGAAAATGATTTCTGTGAGAAATGTCAGAAAGAAGTAAAAACTAAAACTCACTTTTACCTTTCACTGATTTTGCAAGATAAAACAGATGCAATAAAAATAAATCTCTATACAGAAAAAGTGAAAGAATTATTGGAAATTAATGATGAAAATGAGTTTATAGCACCTTTAGATTACTTAGAAAAACCTACCTTGAGAGAGAAAATTGTTCATCTCATCGGATCTTCCATTTGTGTTGAATGTTACGTTTCAATAGTTGAAGAAGAAGAGACCACCTTTAGTTTCGTGGCTAATGATATAATAAGTGTCACAAAAGGGAGCGTTGTATAAAATGTCTTTACCTCCATTTATTAAAGAACAAAATTTAACCAAAAAAGAACCCAAATATCGTTTTGGATTAATATTTCCAGACATTTATCCCTCTGCGATGGGAGGAAGTACAGTTGATACATTATATACAATAGTTAATCAACTTGAGAATTGGTATTGTGAACGTTTTGTACTCCCTTTTGTACCCACAGAAGAGCCACGAAGTTTATCAAACAATCATTCCCTGATTAAAATGGATCTTATAGGTTTCTCCGCTCAATTTGAAAACTTCTACCTCACTTTATCATGGATGCTAAATAGAGTAAATTATCCTTTGAGTAACATGAAAAGGAAAGACATGAAAACTTTACCCCCTTTAATTGTGGGCGGACCTATTGTATGGGCCAATCCTTTTCCTCTATTAAATATTGTAGATGGTTATATTTTGGGAGATGCAGAAAACTCTTTACCTGAACTATTAGTGCATATAGAAGAAAAAGGAAAAAACTCTTTATGGACTGATCCTCTCTCTTATATGGATATAGATGGATTTTGGTCTCCTCATTTTTTAGATACAAAGGAGTTTAATCAACTCACATCAAAAAACAATTTCACTTTTGAGGAAATAGCTGGTTCATGGGTAAATCTTTTTAACTTTGCTGACTTAAATGAATCTCTTTACCCACTAAAACAAATTAAAACAACTCTCTCTTCCTCCCACCCTTATACCCCAATGCTTGATGACTATTTCAGTTTGGAAATAGGAAGAGGGTGTAATCACAAATGCAATTTTTGCATGATCTCGGAAATACTATCACCTGCAAGATACAGGTCTTTAGAAACCCTTCTAAATTACGTAGAAGAAGGAACAGAACTAACAAAAACAAAAAAGATCGCTCTTTTTGGTACCAATATCTCTGACTACCCTCATCTTATTGATCTATGTGCAGAACTTATAAATAAAGAATATGAACTCTCTATTGCATCATTAAGAGTAGATAAAATTTCAGAAGAACTCATTAAGCTTTTACTAAAAGGGAAACAAGAAAATATCACAATAGCACCAGAAACAGGAGGAGAAACGCTAAGGTTTGCAATTGGAAAAAGAATAACTAATGAGCAAATATTTTCTGTAACTGATATGTTATTTGATTTAGGTGTTAAAACTGTTAAAAACTTCTTTTTAGTAGGCTTTCCTCGAGAAAATGATGAACAGAGAAATAGTATAGTTGAGATGGTCAAAGAACAACAAAAAATAGCAAAAAATTATACTGATAAACCTCGATATATTAGAGCTGACATTAACATCGTTGTTCCTAAATGGCAAACAGCACTGAAGGATTGGTTATTTTATTATCTTCCAAAAAATAACAAAATAATGAAAGAAATACTCAACTCTCTTTATCTAAAAATTGATAAAATGCAAAATGTAACAGTAAAAAAAACTCTGTATCAAAACTCATTAGCTGAAACTTGGTTAGGACATTATGATGAACCAATAAATTTTTTCCTAGAAAAAACTGTATCGCATTCACATATTGAATATAGTAAATTTGGTTCTTGGTTTCTTAATCAATTTTATACAGTTTTTGACAAAAAAATTA
>CAZEQQ010000209.1:0-5292 GCA_964514425.1 uncultured archaeon | reverse complement strand
AAGATTCTTTTCAAATGAAATAACTGTTGCTGAAGAAAGAGATGAATTTTGCATATTAAGTTCTATACATAATTTAAAAAGTAATTCCGAAACAGATTTACCTCATTATATCTTTGAGTTCAGAAAAGGAAATTATAATTTTGGTGAGGGGAGTATCCATTGTTTCAGGGATAATAGATTTATAGCCTCTTTCGATAGCGTAAATTCAAAAATAGCCATTAGTGATTGTTTCAAAAAGATAAGTGTGGAATATATTAACGATTATAAATTAGCCATTATCTCAGGTTACCACTTAGCTCAAAATGAAGAAAGAAGTTATAACTTTTTTAATAATCTTTTTGAACCTTCAAAAAAATTATTAGAATCTTGGAAAAAATACAATGAGAAGTTAATTCTACACCTCGAATTAGCTGCAATTGATAGTAATGAACTAAAACAAGCACTTATAAATACAATAATCCCTGTGATCGATTCTATAGGTCTTAATGAACAAGAATTACTAAGCATAATCAGACTTATTGACAAAGGTTTAGCAAAGACTTTAGAGCAAAATTTTTCTATAATTACTATTTTTCAAGTTTTGCTAAAATTACATTCAACCTATTCTCATCTTAGAATACATCTTCACTTCTTGGGCTACTATTTAGTTATATCTAATCCTTTAAGTCGTCAAGAATTAGAAAAACGAAGAACATCTCTTCTAATTGCTTCCATTTTTGCAAGTATTAGGGCAAAAGAAGGTGTTATTAATTTTGATAAAAGGGTCTCAATTGATTTAACTGTTATTTCAGATAAAGGCTACAATGAAATAAAACTATTAAACAATTACATCAAAGAGCAATCTGACGTAATTGGCTGTTTAAAACAAGAAGGTTATATATCTACAACTGAATACTCTATTGTTGTAATTCCAACACTTTTAGTAGACTTACCAAAACATCTAGTTGGATTAGGTGATACTATCTCTTCTATTGCACTCCTCTTTGAAACTCCTTAGTTTTGCTTTCTTTGGTGCTTAAATATCTTCTTTTGAAATATATATTGAAAAATGTTGAGCTTTAAGAAGCAAGTCTTGGAAATTTTTTTTACGAATCGTTTGATAAAGAAAAAAGAGAACCGTTATAAAGTTGATTTTAATAACTTATCTCTAATTAAAGAGAAAAAAATAATAAGTGTATTTAAAGTAGACCGCTATAAAACCAGTTATAAACAAATATCTACACTTTTTGCTTTTTTATACTCACAAAAAATAACCTTTAGCCTTATTCTTTCAAAAAATAGTATCTATATTTTATTCTATTTGAAAGAACACGAAGATACCTCTAAACTATTAGAAACTATAAACTCCTTTAACTTTATCAGTCCTTCTGACATTAACAATTGTTTAACATTTTCTCAGTCAAAGCTGAAACGAAAAAATGAACAAATATTAGTGAAAGAAAAAGATCATGAGTATTATAATATCTTATATTTATTAAAGAAGGTAAAATCTGAAAATGTATACAAGACGAAGTTAGCAACTAATCTGTTACTAAACCTAACAAAAACAGAATTTACTACAATAGTTGTATCACAAATATTTTCTACTAAAAAAACGAATGGTCAAGGAAACTGGAGTCTTATGCTATCCCTAAAAAATACAAGTCCAATACACTTAGAAGAAAATCATAATGATTTCTTAAGCATTGTACAAGATAATCCTTCAAAGGTAGATTGGGTCTTAAAAAGATTGAACCTGAATGAAGTAATAAATAATCAAACTAATATCTCACTTAAATTGCCTTGGATCCGAAATGAGGGTTTAATTCAAGACATTATAGATTTAAAATCTTTGTTTGAACTCTATTCGAAAGAAGAACAATCTGATAATATTAATGTACCAAAGAATAATCTTAACCTTAATGAAAGCAACTATACTAAAAAAATGTCTAGTCACAAGGTTTTACCTTCCGTAAAAACCCTATTCCCTCAAATGTTTCCTGGTAATAGTATGGATAAACCTATCAATATTAAAAGTGAACTAACTATTTTAAACTCTGATATAGAAAATTTTGTTCCTGTTGAAAGTCAAACTATTAAGGCAGAACTAGAAAAGATACCTGCTGTGATGAATAAAGAAAGTATAATAGCAAGATTAATTGAAACATTTGAGAAACTAGGTTTTCGGAAAACCATGTTATTTGAGCATAAATTTGAACTAATTTTAAGGAAAGAATCGTTTTATATTCTAGTTAAAATACAGTTAGAGTACCTAAAATCTGGGCATGTTTATGAAATATTAGATGAATTAGAACTTTTTTCTGATCTGAAAAAACAACATTCTTGCGTTATAGTTACCGAAAATGTTGATAAAAATGCATTAAAGCTCTTAAAACAGTATGACTTAATTCTCTTGAAACTTTCTGATTTCGAGAAAAATATTTTAGATGAAGTCTTACTTGGGCAAATGGATAGGATTTACCATAGTCCAAATCAATATACTATGTAGTAATTTAAATCTTACAAAATAAACAAAAAAGTACTAAAAGTTCATTAAGTACACAAAATTCGAAAAAGTAATTTTAATAAGATGTGACTGAAATATCTTTATCTTGTCTTTCTTTAATGTGAAGATTTTTTTGAACGTCTTTTACTATTTCAACATCCGATGGATGAGCGTATACTCTGACTAAAGTATATACTGTACTATGAGAGTTTGGACCCGAAATTGTTGCAATATATTTAGTTGTATTTAACGCTTCATTTAATGTAATTGATGTTTTTCCAGGGTGTATCTTCTCTGAATGATCATAAATGAAAATATTGGAAGATTGGAATTCTTGTTGATTAATGGTTGAAAGTTTATAGGTTGAATCTATGCGCATTTCATGAGTTAATTTTATGTTATTAAGCTCACAATACTTCTTAATCCGTTTAATAAAAGATTCATTAGCTGTGAGTTGACATAACTCTTCAACTGACACACCTAAAGCATCTGCAGTATTCTCCTCAATCATTTTTTCCCAAACCGCCTTATAAAGACGTCTATCAAATAAATCCTTTGTTAATGACTTAGCTTCCTTCAACTCCTCAGAATTACTTGAAAAAATCTCTCCTAACAAAGTATATTCGTTGAGATAGGTATATTGAGAAATATCTTTTGTGCGTTCCACTAATCTAAGAGGTGTCATACAAGTGTGAAGAATTTCTTGTATCGTTATATCTGCTGCACGAGAAGCTTTGTGGAAATAAACATTCTTGTACTCAAAAAATCTCCCGATGAGAGAAGAATAAATATCATCTAAAACTTTCCAGTTATAATGAATTGCTTCTTTATCCATATGTTTCTGAATTAGGGTATTATTTATGATCCGATCAACAGCGATAATTCCAAAGTGAAGAGTTCCTGCAAAAGTAGAATCTCTAAGCATAAAATCTAATCTATCTGCACCTAAGGCCCCTTGAATTAATGGTTGAATTAAATGATCCTTCCCATTCCAAATATCAATCAAATCTTGAGGATTACAAAATTCTTCTAAAATAGGGGACAAATATTCTGATTTAATAATTTTTTCTCGATGAATGTCGTGACCATAAGATTTGTTGGGGTAAACTTGTTTAAAAACAACATCATCATACTGGTGACTAAAAGGTCCATGACCAATATCATGAAGTAATCCCGATATTCTTGCTAATTGAACTCTCTGAACTACATCGTCATAGTGCTTAAACACTTCTTGAGCATATCTACCCGCTAAATACATAACTCCTATGCTGTGAGCAAAACGTGTGTGAACTGCAGAAGGGTAAACTTGTTTAACACCTGAAAGTTGGCTTATCCATCGTAAGCGTTGAAATATAGGTGTATCAATAATTTTATTTTCTAAGCTAGTTAGTCTTATCTCATCATAGATGGGGTCACGAATTGTTCTAACGTAATTTATCACTTCTTTCATGTTTATTCCTCTATTAGTTTAATATTTCTAATATCATTTATTTAATGTTTCTATGTAAAAATTTGAAGAATTTTAGAAAAATGGTGGACCAGTCGGGAATTTCAAATTAGTGGCACACCACTTAAATTTTTGAACCCGAGGCTTCTTCATTGCGAACGAAGCGATCTTCCGAGCTGATCTACTGGCCCGTTTTACGAAAAATTTGCTGTGTGAAATAAAAAGAAAGAATTAAGTAGAAGAACTCTTTACACGCATTATTCTACTTTTGCCAATAACACGCCAGTATTCTACTTCTGCTCCTTCTGCAATCTGAGAACGAATCTCTTCATCATTAGGTACCACTGATTCAAATGTCGAGTAATCTTCTAAATCCATCAATTGAACGCTATCTTCTAAAATTGAAACTATTTGTGCAGATTTTTTATCAATTATTGGTGATTGAAGTTTAGTATCACCAGGGACAGTAATTTCAGTTCGACTACCTGTAAATATGTTCTCAATCTTAAATCTACATTTTGCATGACCGTGTTTACCTGATTTTGATTTTTCCGTATCTTTAATCAAGTAAACGTCTCCATCTTTAACAATGTAATTTCCAGCCTTCAATTGAGTTGCTTTAATTGCGTTTACATCATATTCACTCATATTAACCACATTTTTATTTTTAACAAAGATATATGTATACAAGGGAATTCCCTTAATTGAAAGAAAATTATAAAACCAATATATAAGCACATCGTAATAAGATAATTATAAAAAAATGAAAATTGCTATCTGGAAGGCTTTTGTTTCTTTCCAGTAACAAGTTGTTTTATTGCTGCACCATTCACATGTGTAACTTGCCACTTTACTCCAGGGATGTCACCTTTGGCACCACCCTGAGCCCCACCAATGCTACATACAATAACCTCATCGTGTTCATCAATGTAAAGAAGACCACCATCATGAGGAACAAAAGCACCAACTTGTTTACCATTCTTGTTTAAACGGACACGAACACATTTACGTAAAGCTGAATTAGGTTGTTTACTTTCAACTCCATAACGTTCAACAACAATTCCTTTGGCAGCTGGAGCTCCTTCCAATGGGTCAGCTTTTTTATCTAATCTTAACATTCTTCTTTTGTATAATGGGTCTTTCCACCTAAAATGAGCCCTTTTTTGCTTTAACTTTCTAGCTGCGAATTCACCCTTTGGCGATTTATTACCTGTCATTTTTGTCACGTTCCAAATATACTCTATGAACATCCTCACCTCCGAGGTAATTATTAAAAACTTTCTGTTTAGAGATTCTTAAAAAAGATATATTTATAAAAATTAGAAAAAAGTAATTGAGTTAAACTATTTATATAGTTACT
>CAZEQQ010000208.1:0-5300 GCA_964514425.1 uncultured archaeon | reverse complement strand
AATTAATAAAGAAGAACTACGTAAACAGATAGAAAATAGATTTGATGTAGCTGTATGGGTTGATGCTAATATTGCTAAAGAATCTCTACTCAATCTCATGCGTTCAATGATAGAATTAATGTTCTTATTTTTGATTATAGGTATTGTTATGGCAGTATTATTTAGTTTTAATAGTATGTATGTTACTTTTATGGATCGAACGAATGATTTTATTGCTTTTAAATCGATGGGAACAAATATTTCTCATTTAAGGAAGATGATATTCTGGGAAAACGCCATATTGAGTATTTTCAGCCTGATAATTACTATACCTGTGGGTTATCTCTCCTATCGATGGTCTATTAACTATCTTTTCGAGGAAAGATTTTATATTCCTATGTCAATTCCTTGGTTTACTTGGCCATTAGTTCTTGCTATCTCTCTACTCTCTATTTGGTTGGCAACATTTAGTTTGACTAGAAGAATTAAAAAAATGCAATTAATAGACGAATTGAGACAAACAGGTGTATAAAAACAAAAACAAGTCTCATTTCTCATTTTTTCTCAAAGGTGATAATTAGCTTTATGATTCTCCATATCTTATATTTTAGCAAACATGATTAAAAATTAATGAATATGCGGTTACATAGAGTTTTTATAGAGAGTTTGTTATATTATTTTAGATAATATGGGCACTAAATCTCAAAAGGACAAAAAATATATTCCTCATAAAGCTGCGGCAGAATTTAAACCATCATTTGATTGGAGTATAGAAGAAGCTAAGAACTCATTTGCAAACGCAAAACACCCTATAGATACAAACAAAATTTATTATGAGGAATGTGTCCAAGGTATGAATAATCTTCCAGAAGAATCTATAGATACAATCATTGCTGATCCTCCTTTTGGATTAGATTTTTCAGGTAAAGAGTCAATTTATAATAGAGAAAAAAATAATGTAATAGATGGTTATCAAGAAGTAAAAATAGAGGATTATGCAGATTTTACTGATAAATGGATAGCAGAAATACCACGTATTCTAAAGAAAGAAGGTACTATTTGGATAATAAGTGGATGGACAAATTTAAAAGACATTCTAATATCTCTTGATAAACATAACTTGACAACCATAAATCATATTATCTGGAAATATCAATTCGGGGTTTTTACAAAAAATAAATTTGTTACTAGCCATTATCATATTTTATTTGCAGTGAAAGATAAGAAAAAATATTTTTTTAATAAATTTGAACATTATCCTGAAGATGTTTGGATTCTAAATAGAGAATATATGCCCGGTATGAAAAAGAATGCTACTAAACTGCCTATTGAACTTGTTAAACGTTGTATCGATTTTGGTAGTAAACCTGGTGATTTGGTACTAGACCCTTTTATGGGAAATGGTACAACTGCAACAGCAGCGAAATCGAGTTATAGACACTATTTAGGCTTTGAGCTTAATAAATCTCTTGAGGAAATAATAAATTGGAATTTAAACCAAATAAAAACAGGTGAACTATACAAACCCTATAGTGAGTGTTCTGATGAAATAGTAATTAATGCTAAAAAAAAGTTTGCTAAAAAAGAAAAATCCAAACAGATTGCAGACTATATCAAATAATTTGAGAAAACTAGCAAATTTGATTTTTTACTCTATTTCACAGCTATTCCTCATATTCAGTAACTTTCAGTTTATATTTAGCTCTACGTGCTGTACCATCAGCATTTCTCATATTTTCTTGGAAAAAACCAATCCATTTTTCATTTAATCCCTTTTCTAGTATCTCTTCTGTTAACCATAAAATGTAAATTTTACATAAATTAAAAGATTTTTTTCTTTTACGAGAAGGAGCTCCTCTTTTTATACGTTCCATAACATATTGACTTTTCTTTCCTTTCAAATTTTCATGCCAATTTTTAAATGAACCATCTGAATCATAGATTGCATGTCCACTTATAATAATGTAACCTAATCGCCCCTACTCCTGTAAGGCATTTGCAATAGCTTCACAATCATTCAGAATTACCCAAGGGTGACTACTAGAATTTTCTATATGAGCTTTAATATCCCAAGGATAAGTTAAAATGTAATCAAAGCTAGTATTTCCATACTTTGGACCTTCTTCTCCTCCTAGTTTTTCTACTAAAATTGTTCTGACTTTGTATTCCATATACCAACCGATCCATTCCATTTGTTTCCACTGAAAGTTGGCTTTCTTTAGTTCTAAAATACTTTCACAGCCATCAAAACTTCTTTTCAAGTTATCATTCAAAGTTGTTAATATTTTATCGGATTCTTCATGATATTTCATATAGCATTAAATTATTATGTAATTTAAATTAATTATGCAACTTAAAAAGTGTAAAAAATAATAGGACGACCAATTAAAGTTTTTTATTTTCTAATTTTTCTATTTTTTTCACCCACTTTTCAAACTCATTTATACTTTTTGGATATTTATTAATATGTTTCTTTATTCTTGCAGACAACAGAAAAGTTTTGATAGTGTAATAAAGCAATTTGGGTTTCTTTAAGCATTTGAAGAATATGCTGAATATAGGAGGTTTAGTACTAGACTCTAAAATTAGCTCTTGAACCAATTCTTGAGAAATAATTTTATCTTCTATAAGAAAAGAAAGTTCTTGGAAAGAAGTCTTTTCGAGGAATTTATGAACACATACACCTAAAGCGCTTTCTATTCCAAAATCATCCCATACCTTTTTGTTATAAGACCACAGAGTTTGTTCATCAAATTTATTTTGTTTGAATGCGTCTAGTATTGTTTCTCCTGCGTAATAGCCAGATACTATTGCTTGAGCATGCCCTCCTCCATTAATGGGATCAACAACTGCTGCACTGTCTCCACAGCACATAAAACCATTAGCAACAAGAGTGTAATAGGGTAAACGACCTGGAAGAAAACCTCCTCCCTTTTCAACTATTTCTGTATTAGGGAAGAGTTCATGATAGATTTTTTCCATTCTTTTTTGGATGTTTATATCCTCATTTTTAGGATTTAATAACCATCCTATTCCTATGTTTAGGTAATATTCTCCTTTTGAAAAGATCCAGACATAACCTGGAGAAGGTAGGAGAGGGTGAACTGCCACTCTTATTTGATTTTGATAAGGATGAGGCACTGGAGTTTTGATGATATATCTATAGGAAATAATTGACTCATATTTCGTTAGTTCAGGTTTCAAAGAAGGAAAAGTTGCAGCTACTTTTTTTCTGATTTTTGCAGAAAAACCAGAACAATCAACTGTAACTTTAGCATTTATAGCAATTTGTTTTCCGTTTTGGCTAACTATACACCCCTTAACGGTTTAATCTTCAATTATGGGGTCTAGAGCTATAGTTTCACTCAATAATGTTACACTTTCATTCTTTAAAACTTCTTTAGTTAGTCTTTGTCCAAATTGATTTCTGTTTATCATAACACCATCAAAAGGAACCATAAATTCAGTACCACTTTCTAACACAAACACAGCTTGATTAATCTCTTGAGCTAATTCTTCTCCATGAGGGGGTTGAAAACTAGTTAAATCGCAAAACCTCTTAACTTTCTCGGAGATTATCACATCTCCACAAACTTTTTTCCCAATCTCTTCCTTTTTCTTTCTTTCTACAATAATTACAGATTTTTTGTTTTTCCCTAATAAATGAGCTAAACTTAAACCAGCAGAACCAGCACCAATAATCAATACTTCTGTTTCCATAATAACGGAAATAATGACTTTTATTCATAAATCTATTGGAGTAAAATACATGATTTATCAGTAGAAGTTTAATACATAAATTTTATAAATTAGTCCTATTTTTAATTGACATTTGAGTACTTCAAGTATTTTTACCAAAAAAATTGGGATAAAACTAGTGTTTATCTTTATTACGTTTACATTACTATTATCAACAATAGTTATCTTTCATTTATTAAATACTGATTTTGGCTCCGTACAAGTAGATAAAGTAAAGTATGGAGAACCCAATCTTCAAGGGTTAATATATCGTCCTAAAGAACTTAAAGATGATCCATATCCTGTTGTTATTTTTGCTCATGGGGTAATTAATGCGAAAGAAGTCTTAAGTGGTATTGCACTTGAATTTGCACGTAGAGACATTATAGGGTTTGTTATAGATTTGGAAGGACATGGGGATTCTTCAGGAAGTATGTTCTCTGAGGATGAATCTTTAGGTCTTATTCAAGCGATTCAATTTGTACAAAATGTTTCTTATATAGATAACCAACGCATAGCTTTAGTTGGTCATAGTCTTGGGTGTGTTGCTATGGTAGCAGCTTTAAACGTTCTTGGTGATGAAATTGCAGCTAATGTGTTCATTGGAATGGGTGAAACATATTTGTATGAAGTTTCAATGTTTGAAAATTTTAATACTACATATCCTAAGAATTTACTTGTAGCTATAGGAGAATATGATGAAATATTCAAGTATAAAGAGGTAAAACAAGATTTACTAAAAATTTTTAATACAACTGAAATAGTGATAGGCGAGACTTATGGTACAATTGAAAATTTTACTGCAAGAGCTCTGATCAATCCCCCAATCACTCATCTTTTTGAATCGATGGATAAAAATATAGCTCTAAGTACAATTAGTTGGGTTGGAAAGACTTTTTTTGATGGAAACTATACTGGTGAGGTAGAAGGACAAGAAATTATTTTTCTCACTCGTGAACTTTTTAATCTACTATTTTTAGTGTTATTAATTACTATTTGCATTCAAATTCTACATCTATTTAGTCGTAACAAAACAATTAACTCGTATAAACCTATAACAAAAAAACCTTGGTTTTCCTATCTATTTTGGAGTTCATTACACATTTTACTCTTTATAATTATTGCACCTATTGGCCTCTTTATAACTATTCTTCCAGCATTTTTAGCAGATACAACTGTCATTTGGTTATTTAGTTTAACCATAGGAGGAGCCCTTTACCTATATTACATGAATAAAGACGATTTCAAAGAGAAATTCCTTAATCTAGTTTTTGTAAAATATGATGAATTCCATCTTTTCAGATGGATAGGCGTAATCCTTGTACCATTTAGTGTAATGGTACTAATCTTATATCTAGCAGATAATGTGGTATTTTTTAATGTTAAATTAGTCATTCCTATTTTTAATTCTATTTTTATCGGAAAAAGAATAATTTTAACACTGATTTTTGGAATTGTTATGTTTTTCTACTTTATTGTTGATAATGTTTTTCTTATAGGGTTGTATAATTCGCTTGAAAAAAGACATTGGGAACAAAAATAGATTATAACTATTCTAAAGATTTAACCTTTTTTTTTTTTAA
>CAZEQQ010000207.1:0-5329 GCA_964514425.1 uncultured archaeon | reverse complement strand
TTTATTTAACGGCTCAATGTGCACTGAGATGAACTCTGAGGTTCATGTTTTTTTTGAGTTGTTCCTCTATTCTTTTATAGTGAAATCTCTTCATAATATTAATGAGTGATTCAGAAAGCAATTTTTTAAGAAACGGAGAAGAGCTTCAAGCACTATTTAAATCTATAAGTAATAAAGAAAACTTAAACTATTTTATGGAAAAATTTGAAAGAATTTTTTCTAACTCGGATTATACTGAAGGTAAACAATTTCTGGATCCTCTCATTGAAAAAACAAAAAAGATGAAAGAATACTATGTTTTACTTAAACTCTATAGATACAAAATGATAGATTATTTTACTAATCAAATGAAATTAGAAAATATCTTTGAATTACTCTCTGAAGTTAAGAATATCGCAGAAAGATACAATCAAGAGGAAGGATGGGGAATATATTATTTATGTGATTGGCTATATAACAAAGGATTAGCCAAAAGAGAAGAAGCCTTTGAAAGTTTAAAAACAGCATATGAAATAATGAATGCCGCCCCAAATCCGAAAAAAGATAATACATACTATACTATAAAGTACACTTATGCTTTTGATTTGTGGGTATCAAAATATGATCACAAAGCTGAAAAAGAGTTTAAAGACTGTTTAGAATTTTATAAAAATAATAATTATTACGTTTCTACTGGGAAAATACTGAACAACTTAATAGGTGTTTATCAACATAGAAATAACTTTGTTGAACTTAATAAAACTCTTAACGAGCTAAAATCATCAAATGTAATAGCAAAGATGCCATTAAGCGCTCAAATACATCTTTATTCTAGATTAGGTAATAAATATCTCATGTTTTATGACTTAGAAGAAGCAGAATATTGTTATGAAAAAGTATTAACATCCTACCAGAACATTGACATCTTTGACGTAAAAAACTTTCACTCTTATTGTACAAGTTTGTATTCATTGGCTCGAATACAAGCTATTAATCTTAAATTCGATGATGCATTAGATAAATTAAATCATTTTCAAGAATTATTTAATAATCCTGAACTAAAAAGAATACCAGAGAAATTTTTGGGAAAAATAAAAGAATACACGTATTTAATGATGAATCTTACTTTACTTTACATTTTTACCCATTTAGACAAAAAAATAGATGAGGAATTGTACGAGTATATTAAAGCTAATCCTATAGCATTCTATTTTACTCCGCTTTTTATTGAGACATTAGCATTAACAGGATTTGATCCTAAGGATATCGACCTAATGACGAAAGAGGATTTGAAAAGAAACAAGAATGCAAAGGTGTTTATCCAACTAGTGTCAGAAATAAATAGCTCTAAATTAAACAAGCAAAGAATGGAAGAGTTATTTGGACAATTAGAGAAAAGGGATATAAAAGATGATGATTTACGCGGATTTATTTATAAAACAAATATGGATGTAATGATTGCAAAACTATACATAGCTGATGGAAGAAATGATGAATTCAAGAAAATTGTTAAGTCATTACAAAAAAATAGAGAGAGAATTAAACTAAAATCCTTATTGATTTGGTTAGATTTGTTTGAAATACTATTAGAATACATAGAAATTGCTGATGCTGACAAAGCCATAGACAAGATTGATGAAATATTAGAAGAATGTAGAAACTTAGAAATGTTAAAACTTGAAAAAGAAATTAATTACTTCAAACTCTTTATTAGTGGAAGAAACACTGTAAAGAAAAATGAAAACCTGTTTAAACAAGCATTATTGACAGATTTATATGATTCTTTATCTGAAGAAAGAGCTATAAAATTTTTAGAAAGAAGAAAAGAAAATATTAAGAACGAACAAAACTAATTACATTTAATCTCTCATGAAAGAAAATAACGGGATAACCATGTCCGATCTCTATACCTCTGTAGAACCATGCAAAAAAAAAATTGGATTTCAAGCAATCCCTAATAAAGAACTAGAATTGAATTTAGAGGATATTGTACCAAAGATGCTTGAAAGTCTAAAAGAATATGAAATACAGCGAAAAACAAAAGTAGTACTTGTTCTTAAACATTCTACAAAAGACTATATACTCTCTTTCTTCTCTTCAGGTAGATTTCTAATAAGAGATATGGCCGATAGTGAAGAATTTTCAAGAACAGTAAAGAAAATCGAAGAAGTTGTTTTAGAGTACTAACTTTAAGTAAATTAATAACAACAAATAAAAAGAAGTTAAGAGAGTAAAACTTATGGGACGCATCACTCACCTAACTACTGCTTTCCTTTTATCACTGATACTAGTAGGTGTAGCAATCTTCTTTTTTATTGAAAATGACAACTTTAAAGGAAGATTCTTTGTATTTTTAGCAATATACACCTTTATATCATTATTTTATCTCTTCCGTTCTCTGTACTATTTGAGATATAAAGCAACATTCAATGAGATTCTATTTGTAGTGTTTATCCCATTGGTACCCATTATATTGGTTCTAGCTCAACATATCTTCCAAATACATGATGCATTCATAGTTTTTGCAGGATTTTTCTCATCAGAAAATGGGACATATAACTTTTTTATCAACAGCGTAGATTTTTTACTAATACCCTATTATCTATCGAGTAATTACCTTATATTTCGAACATTTATTAGATATCCTTTCATAAGATTTACAGCAACAAGCGAGTCTGGACTACCTTCAAAATTAATAGGATTCCTGTTGGTTGTAACAATTCCGATTTTATACATATTAACTTCAATTTTTTATTTTGAGAATCTATTTTTAGTAATATTTGGAATAATCTATTTCTATTCTGGAGTTATGTCAATGTTCATCTAATAGTGTTAACACTTTAAAAGAAAGACTTTAGTCGATTTATTCCACTTTTACCTTTTGGTTTATTGAAAAAGAAACTAAGTTAAAGCGTTTTCTCAAAAATATATTCAATAAACCGCAATTTTAAATTCTCTAGCAACTGAATTTTAAAACTCCTTAATAAAGTTGAGTTTATATGTATAGTAGGTGAAAAAGATGGCACAAAAAATACACAAACAAAATCAAACAAATTGGAAAGGTAAAGAAAAAGGAAAAGAATTCAACACAATTGAAATGCTAACCAAATTAGCAGGATATCAACTCATACGAAATTAAACTTAAAAGGTGAAAAAAATGGCACAAAAAATACACAAACAAGAACAAAAATTAGATCAAAGACAAAGAATTGAAGTAGAAAAATACTACTCAAGAATAGAGCAATTTGCACGTGAAGCAAAATATAGACAAATAGGTGCATAGAAAAACCTAGGATGCACCTCTATCTATACACAAGGATAAATGAGTTGATAATAAAACACTAGAGGTGATAGAAATGATAGAAAAATCTCATAAAAAAGCATACAATGAATTTGAAAAGGAAATTGAACATTTATCAAAAAATCTCACAAAATTTGAGTTAATCGTACGTGAATTTAAGTTCAGACAAATGGGAGTATAGTCGGTATTTTTGTTCAAAAAAAGGGTTTTATTTAGGTCTCTTTTGTTTAGGAACTTTATATTCGATATTTTCATTACTAAAAAAATCATCTTTAGGTATTTTGTCTTTAGGTTTTTTACCTTTAGGTTGTTTTTCTGTTATTTCTTCTAATCTTGATGTGATAGGCTTGTCTTTCTCTTTTTTCTTCTTCTCTTCTTTGGGTAAAGATTTAGATTTAATAACATCTTTCTGTTTAAACCTATTTTCATCACTTTGGGGAGCAGCTTCCTCTTTTCCTTTTTTCTTCTCTTCTTGTAAAGGATTAGAATATAATGTATTTATCTCTTTAAATTTCTCCCGCTTGGGCTCTTCTTCTCTCTTTTGTTTGTGTGCAGGCGTACGAGTGTGTTGAAAAAAAGATTCATTGAAGTCATCACTCTTAGGAGGTTTTTTGTGTTTTTGTTTTTTTTGCTTTTCTTTAGGAAAATAATTTTCTTCTAGTGTTTCTTTTGCTATATTTTGTTTAGGAATCTTACTATCTTCTATTCGCTCTTTTGGTATTTTACTATTAGGTAGAAAAGTGTTTTCTCTTTGTTGCTTTTTTGGAATTTTCTTCTCTTTTTTCTCCTTCTTCTTTTCAGGTGGAAAAAAGTCTATAGATTGATCAGAATCTGCAAACCATTCATCAGAAGGAATCTTTGATTTAGGTATCTTCTGTTCAGGGTAAGTATCATAAGGCCTTTTTTCCTTTGGAGTTTTCGCTTTCACCTCAGGCTTTTTTTTCCGTCTGAACATTTTTATCTTCCTAACTGTATTAACAACTCAGCTCTTTTAACATTTTTCAATCTAAAAGAGAAACTTCCTAAAAAGAAATATTATTAATACTTGCTATACATCCCTTTTCTATGACGAGTGAGACTTATGCAATTGTTGTTGATTCAACTTCTGACATTCCTGTTGATTTAAAAAAAAATTATGATATCTTTGAAATCCCTGCTAGAATCATAGTTGATGATAAAGAAATCATAGACAGAGTTGAAATACCAAGAAGTGAACTGATTTCTCTTTTACTCAACACAAAAAAAAGAATCACTACCTCTCAAGCTCCAACAGGAGATTTTTATAATACTTTTAATATGGCTTTAGAAAAATATGATCGGGTTCTATTCATCGGAGTGAGTGGAAGTCTATCAGGAACATTACAGAATGCTATGTTAGCAGCAAAAATGATAGGAAACGAAAAAGTTCTTTGTGTCGATTCTGAAAGCGTTTCTTATGGTATTACTCTTCTAGCAAAGTATGCTGCTTTACGTAGAAAAATGGGTATGGAATTAAAGGCATTAATAAAAGAATTAGAAGAAGTGAAAAAGTCAATAAGGATTTATTTTTTTGTTGAAAGTTTAGATTATTTGCACCGAGGAGGAAGAATAGGTTTTGCTAAAACTTTACTTGGAAAAATGCTAGATATTAAACCTATTTTAACTTTAGAAAATGGATTAATCTGCCCCTTTAAATCAGTAAGAGGATTAGAAACAGGTTATAACTCTTTAAAAGATTTGATCAAAGAACAATCAAAAGAATACACCAATTATGTATTTGTAGCTGCTTACGGATTAGAAAATACTCTCTTTAATAATGTATTAGAACAGATGAAAGAAGAATTTTTAGAAGATAAAGAATTCATGTTTGAAGAGATTGGAAGTATAATACTTTGTCATGTTGGTCCTGGTGTAGAAGCTGTGGGAATTATGAAATTACCTGAAAATATGGACTTTTAGTAATATAAACTACTTAAGAAGTAAGTTTTCCATCCTCTTAATTTTGCAAAATACTATTGTTTTATGCCCTACAGACCAACTATTATAGTACAACCCTATAGACTCCCAACC
>CAZEQQ010000206.1:0-5339 GCA_964514425.1 uncultured archaeon | reverse complement strand
CTCTTTCATTCAATATCTTTCTGATTTTGGTATTCCAAGATAAGGGAAACTATGTCTAATGACCTTCTGAACACCTTCAAAATATTTTGTGTCAGCATAGTCCATTTTCAAAGCATCTTTATACTTTGATTCTATTTCATTAACCATATTTTTCATACTTTCTTCTAAGAAGTAACTGGTATTATCGCTAATAATTGCAACAGAACAGAGTTCTCCACGTTTTACAATTATCTGTCGATCTCCAGAAATGACACGTTCTAAAGGTTTTTGAGAACCAGTTGTTTCTCTCATGAAACTACTAAAAGCATCTACTGAAGCCGTTATTAGGTCAATTGGTACTTCTGCATCTTTTTGTAATTCTTCGCGATATTTACCAGCATAAATAGCCATTCCATATCTGTTGAAAATAATAACAGAATCTATTTTGAAGGGTAAACGGAAGACAAAATCAATTTTGAGAGAGTAAAATATAACAAAGAAAAGTATTCCTATCATTTTTAATACTTCTCCAAATAAAGATAATTCCGAGCTAAATCCAAAATCATAAAGAAAAACAAATAGAAATCCAAGTGAAATTAAGGACAAAGCTGTGCCTATAACAACTCCATATAGTTCTTTTGTAAGAGTATAAGTTTTATAATGAACATAAGCACCATAGGTAAAAACAAGAATACCTAAAGCAGCATATGTTCCATCCCAAGTTAACTCAATACTATTTCTCAAAGGTTCTTCTATCATTCTTCTATAAATCCACAAAATTCCAAATACTATATGCAAAGTTGCAAACAGAAATGCAAATGATAAGATCATAGAGTTACTTTTACTACCTAGTAATTGAGTGAAAAATACCAATACTATAAAATAGGTCAAACACCAAGTTGCAAGATGTGCTACAAGCACTGCAGACCAAGATACTTGTGGTCCTAAAAATTCGAGTCTGTAAATCTCAATCAAACACGCAACTACACCAATAAACATTGCTATAGTTAAACTATATGCTCTTCTTTTTCGTATTATCGACTGAATAACAAAAATCATTCCAATAATAAACATCAAAACAGCTATTGCTATAGTAACCCATGGCACTTAATATCACTCAACGTCACAAAGAAACAATACTATAAAAACTTAACTTCAAACAGAAGGATAAGAAAGATAAAGATTGATTGATTAATTTCTTGATTCCCATTGCCTAATTGAAACGAAGATTCTTGTTAATACTTTATAAAAAAACTAATCAATATTTAACAATTTTACTTCTTGGAAGTTTGTTAATTAGTTTTATCTAAAGTTTCATATAGTTCTTCGGGCGGTAAAAACGGAAAAATCCTTTTTACTAAAGTTGTAGCTTCATCAAATATTGACAATGAACCATCAAAAGTGTCTAGAACAGTCCTAAACTGATTACAGAAAGCATCATTAAATTGCTTTGTAGCTGTCTGAAGCATGTAAGACTCAGAATCACAAATTATTAGGGTTACAACTCCCGAATTTTTTTCTTCAGCCACAATCATTTTTTTATCTCTAAAGCTTACTTTTTTTAGTTCAGAACTTGATCCAGTTGTTTCGGTCAATATTTGTTTTAATGCGGTTATTGTTCCTGAAAAAAGGACATCTTCAATTTCACAAATATTTTCTTTTCCAACTTTTACTGAATAAAGCAATGTTCCTGAATCTTTGAGTACAACTATTTTGTTTATTTTAATAGGGAGTAAATAAACATAAAATGGGTTAGTAAGGAAAGCTATAGCCATGATAGCAAACATTATACCATAAGGGATAGCACCATAAAATTTTATTCCTGACCATTGTTCGAATATTTTTAACACTGATGCAATGAATGCTATTCCTACTGCAAAAGATATTGCGATAGTGATTGTTCTTAGTCTTTTATAGGTTACAGCTCTAATATCCTTCATAAACATATAAAATGCTATAGCTAAAACAATAGCCTGAAAAATATTGAATATAACACGATAAATTCGATACTGAGGTAGAACGTCGGGTTGTAAAGCAAAACCTAATGACAGAAAATATGATCCTAGATACGCTCCAAATAAAACAGAATTAAGAATGAGTAACCATGTTTTTGGCTTTTCATATAAGATTAACTGACAATACATAAAGAGAACAAATACCCCTACTGCATAAGGGATTATATGTAATTCTTGTAAATCAGACCATCGAGTATCTATAGTTTGTAAAATAGGATACATGAAAATTTCTATAGATGCTTGGATAAAAGCGCAAACAAAAATGACAATGAACCAATTAAATCCGATAATTTTGTGTTTATATCTTCTAACTAGAAAATATGTTAATATTATTGCGATTATTATAATTTGCCCTATTTTAATGTAAAGTTCAGTTTCGGTTGAAGCCATCTTAATAATAAAATTATCATTTAGAATATAAATGTAACTAATTTAAGTTGAATGAAATACGACTTATTTTTTTCTTAAATTAGTTATGCAGAAATAACAATACAGAAGTTTACAGTGTCTACCACAAACGATAATAAGTTAGATTTTTAATAATATTCAATGAACGAAGATGTTAATTTAGAGTTATGTGTCCTCTGTAAAACATCTCGTTTTTTGTGTGGTAGACGTGAGTGCCTTTTACAAAAGAAGTGGACAAAAGAGTTCACGATGCACAAACCTGTAATTACTAAACTTGATGAAACTTTCGCACCTCCTTCTTTTTTTGTAGGTTATAGTGGCTACCCAAAAATTAACGCTGGTCCTGTTGTTACAATCGATCGTGTAAATTCTACAATTATTGATAATACTGACACTTGGAATGATACGACACAAGAAGAAGTGTTGAAATTACGTTTAGCCTTATTTAGAACAAAAACTCAGATAAATGTAAAAAGCCCTCTTGAATCTCCTATTATTCAAAGAAGTCATGAGTTACTATTAGGAAGGAATGCTGTTGATGTGGAAGTAGAATTGGAACGAGCTATTGTTCCACGAATCACTTTAGGAGAAAATGTAGCTCCTTACGGGCCAATTGCACCAATAAAAAAATTCTCTATTACTGAAAGTCCAAAAACCGAGAGATATATTGAAAAAGTGTATTATGACACAGATTTACCTGCACAACAAGCTGTATCTATATTAGGCAAAGAGAAACTTGATGTTAGCACAATAGTAAGAACATTTTCTGCAGGTATGCTAGGTAAAGCTCAACAAAGAAAACTTGTTCCTACTAGATGGAGTATCACAGCAGTTGATGATATTCTCTCAAAGCAACTTGTGGATCTAATAAAAAAGCAACAAGAAATAAATGATTACAGAGTGTTTACTAATTATTTTTTTGGAAACAAATTTGTTATTCTTCTTCTACCCAATGTTTGGTCATTTGAAATGATAGAAGTTTGGATGAAAGGAGCATATATGAATCCATCAAATACAGATATTGGAGTGATGGATTATGAGCTGTATGAAGGTAGAAAAAGTTATGCAAGTAATATAACAGGAGCATATTATGCTGCAAGATTAGCTATTACTGAATACTTATTAAAAATCCAACGTCAAGCTCGAATACTTGTAATGCGTGAGATAGATGATACTTACCTTCTTCCCTTAGGTGTTTGGGTAATACGGCAAGGTATTAGACAAGCATTAATGAAAGAATATCTGACTTTTGGTGATTTGTCTTCAGCATTTAGTTATGCAACATCACAACTAAACTATCCCTCATGTTATTGGGAGAAAAAATCTGTTTTGTATAAGCATAGTAAGCAACAAAAAAAGATTACTGATTATTTTTCCAAAAAATAGGGATAAATTTTATTTAGTACAGTTCCGAATTAGGAATAGACTGAAAATATAGGTATTTCCTTAACACGACAAAAGAAATAACTCAAGATACTATACATCACAACATCTAAAGATGAATTACGGAAGATTCACAATTATTTTGTACAAACGATATAAAGTGTAAAGGTATGATCTTAAATACAAATATGTGGAAGAATGTGGAAGAGTCTCGTCATAAAATGAAACAATGGGTAAATATTAATTTCTAGATTAATGAGCAAAGGTGTTTCAATGAGTTGGTTATCGAAAATATTTGGTAGGAATAAAATAGAACAAACAGCAAAAATTGTTGTTCTTGGTTCGTCAGGTTCAGGTAAAACTACACTTATTAGGTTTTTGGAAACAGGAGAACCAATACTTGAAGATCCTAGAACAACTTTAGGGATAGATATACGTAAATCTCCTATTACTATTGATGGCTGGGTTTTAAGTGCTATTGATGTCGGTGGACAAGATTTATACAGAGAAAGTCTCTGGGCTTTAGGTGTTTCACAAGCTGATGCTGTAATATATGTGTTAGATGGAATAGTCAAACCATCTACTGATTCCACACAATTTGAGTTATCAAAGTTTTCTTTTGATTATATGTTGACAATTGTAGAAAAAGATGTTCCTCTTTTACTTCTTGTAAACAAACAAGATTTAACTGAATCAAAACCAATTTCAGTACAAGAAGCTATAGGATTGTATGATATGAGCAATCTTATGGGGAGATCATTTAATGTTGTAGGAACAAGTGCGAAATATGGAGATGGCGTGGAAAGTGCTGTTATGTGGTTGATTGAAAAAATAGCTGAAAAAAGGTAGAGAAATATGATTGATTTAACTAATGCACCATTCTGCGTTTCCTTAGTAGTGTTTACAGACAAAGGGTTAGAAATCCAAGGAAGTAGTGGAACGAGTACAATTGATGAAAGCGAGATGAATAGAATTGTTAATTATTATTCAGTAATATTAGGAATAGCAGAATCTCAAAGTGGATTATATGGACCAGTGCCTGTGGCTTACAAACTAGAAACTTTGCTTTTCATTTATACTTTTGAAATAAAAAATTTCAATATAAAAGATCAAAGAGTTATAGACAATAAAAATATAGTACCAGCATCATTATTTGTATTCTTTCCTACATCTATAGATGGTATCGCTGCTAGATGTAGAAAAGATATTAACACTATTATTTCTTCATGGAAAGACAATTTCAAAGATATTAATGAAATTTCTATTGAAGATTTAAAATTCATAAAAAAACAAATAAAAGAAAGAATTGCTCAAGAAGTGCAGCTAACATCTAAAGATACTCACAATAATGCAATAATTGTAGCTAGCAAAAATTTCCAACTTTTAGATACTGTAGCCCATAATAGAAAGCAAAACAAAAAATTAGTTCTAGCTGGAACAACGGATCTTTTATTTACAGTTGCAAAACAAGCATTTCTTGCAAATAACTATGAACGAATTCTAGAATATAAAGTGGTTGAAACCGCTCCAGAGTATATAGAAATAAAAACTAGG
>CAZEQQ010000205.1:0-5344 GCA_964514425.1 uncultured archaeon | reverse complement strand
GAAAGAACCAAAGATAGGGAGACCTGTGAAAAGATTAGCAATAGAAACGAAAATATCTTGATATCCGAATCCTTCTATTCCGCCATAATCTTTGAATGTAATCGCCTTTTCTTCAAAGAAGAATTGCATAGAAAGATAATAGATTAAATGCTTATTCCTTGTAATTTCCGTTACACTGTTTAATTCTAAATTATTGTTGGATTGTAATGCACTAAATAGAGAGGGATTGTTGAATATTTCTGCTTTTTCTGATATCTCAGTAATCTCCTTCACTTCTTTAGAATCAAATGAAAAGATTTTATCAACAATTGTAAAAATCCAATGGATTAAAGTATTATAGAGATATTTGTCTTGATTTAATACTTCTTTCCATTTCATCCATTGAGCAACATGTTCAGTAGCTATTTGTGCGAGCTTATCAGCTTCTTCTAATGTTACCGATTTTGAAGAAAACCTCAAAGGGTAAGAAACAATGGGTTTAGCTTCTTTAAATAACACATCTTCAATGTTTTTCATAAATGTTGAAAAAATCAATTCCAAGTCCAATAAGGCATAATTTGCTATAACATTTGCTTCCTTTGTTAAGTCTTGGTTTTGTGAAGTCTCTTTGAGATAGTCTTTTGTTACTATTCTATTAATTAGTGGAAGCAAGAATGCTTTCCCTTTTTCATCCAATTTTTCTGTTATTGATTCTATTCTTTTATCTTGTTTGAAATAATGATTTAATAAGAAATAATTGA
This sequence comes from uncultured archaeon, assembly GCA_964514425.1. Taxonomy (GTDB): domain Archaea; phylum Asgardarchaeota; class Heimdallarchaeia; order Heimdallarchaeales; family Heimdallarchaeaceae; genus CAZEQQ01. Next base: position 4,604 of record CAZEQQ010000205.1, on the reverse strand, counting down.
ATGATGTTTTCTCTAATTCTTTTTTTTCTAAGTAAAATGAGATAATTTTGTCAACTTCAGGGCCTTTTGCTTTTATTTTGTTAATATCAATGTCTTCTGGTAAAACTACTAATTCTTTTTTGCTATTCCTTGGTAGAAGATATTTGCCATCTGTGCTAAAAGCAAGAACCTTTTTATCTTTAACAATGCCACAGGTAATGATTTTTCCATGTACATTTTCTTCAAAAAGTTTAATATCCATAATTCAACCTCTAAACCTTTTAACTATACGAAAGAAATTGCGAGGTTTTTTATTTCTTTGCTTCAACGTTAAAAATTTTTAATATTCTTGAAAGCATTTTTAGTATTTTTTGCGAGATTTTTTTGTTGATGGATGAAAATCTTTTTTTAACGAACTACTTTCCTCGCCTATGGAATATATTCTTGAACTTCTTCTTAGAGTAGCAATGATATATGGTGGAATAGCATTAGGGTTTGTACTTAAACTGTATTCCAAAGCTGAAGAATTGGGCAAAATTCTAACTACTCTTGGAGTTAACATTATTATTCCTCTTATTTTAATTATTGTCTGTTTAGAATTAGAAGATTTCTCTTCTATTCAGTGGGGATGGATTATAGTTATAGCGCTTTTATCCTCACTTTTCTCTATGGGCATTAGTTTTCTTCTCCTTTTTAAAAATGATCAGATGACACCTTCTGAAAAAGGAGCTGAATTGAGTGCAGTATCGTTTATGAATGCTGTTTTCTATCCTTTTCCTTTAATTATTGGTATTGTAGGGTTGGAAGGACTTATTGCAGCTTCTGTTTTCTTAGTAACTAACATGATACTCCGTAATACATTAGGCGCAGCCATTGGTTTTATTTATGGAACGAAAGAAAATTTAACTGCTATATTAATTATAAAGAAACTTTTCTTATTTCCTCCAACAATAGCCATAGTTTTAGGATTGTTATTACGCGTTATTATCGGTCAAGTTATAACTAGTGACATCTTAATTGTTGGCATGTTCAGAGATGGTTCAATGTTTATTATGCTTGCTGTAGTTGGAATAAGTTTCAAATTTCCTCTAAAACACGAATGGAAAGAGATCCCCCTTTTAAGAGGTGTAATAAGCAGATATGGCGGTGGTGGTTTAGCTGTTCTTTTACTTATTTTTCTTCCGTTACCATTAATCACTAAACTTCCTTTAATTATTCAAAGCATTGCACCACCTGCAGTTAACAATACAGTGTATGCGCGTTATTTTAATCTAGATGCTCTATTAACTAGTAGATTTATTACATTATTAACACTAATTGCCTTGATATTTCTACCTTTTGAAATAATTCTGCTTTTATTATGGAATAATTCCATTTAAGTGAAATATAATCTTTTATGGCATTATATTATGTAAACATAAAAGTAAAATATTATATACACTATATTGTATATTGTATATAAATTATAAGTGTGTCTAACTAAATAGGTATGAATAGCCGTTTTAGTTGTATGATTGTATCTGTATAAAACTTATTATATGTTTTTATGATATACGTATTCGGCATACATAAAACCTTGTGAAATTTACTCTCATAAAAAATGTACAATGCAAAATGCTTTTTACTGAATAATTCTTTATTAGTACAAAGGTGTAGGATTGAACATTTATGAAAAATGATGTTGTGATCAGGTTCATTGGTAGTGCTGGTGACGGTTTAGTTTCAATTGGTTTGCTATTTGGAAAAATTTTAAAAAAGCATGGTTTAAATGTTATGGGCTTTCGAAGTTATCAATCTGTAATTCGAGGAGGTTATAACAATTACCAAATCAGAGTAGCTAAAGACGAAGTTCTTTCTATTGGAGAAGATGCTGATATTATAGTTTTATTGAATAAAGAAGTTGCTTTGCTTCATCTTCCTTTGGTTAATAAAGGTGCGCGTATTATTTACGATCCTGAACAAATGAATTTAGATGAATTAGGGTACCCTAAAGATATCATAAAACTACCTATCCCTCTTGATAGTATGACGAAATCTCTCACAAAAATTAAGGTAATTAAAAACATTATTGGATTTGGTGTCATTGCTTATATCATGAGCCTTGATATCGATATCATTAAGGAAGTTATTCAAGAGCAATTTGGTGAAAAAGGAGAAGAAGTCATCAAGTTAAACTATTCTGCATTATTTGCTGGCTTAGAGTATTGTGAGAGTAAAGAATGGGAACATATCTGGCCTAATCAAGTTTTTGTTAAAACCCATCAAATGATCATGGGAGGTAATGAATCTGCTGCTTTAGGTTTAGTTGCAGGAGGTTTAAAATATTTTTCAGGTTATCCTATTACACCTGCTAGTTCTATCTTACACTATTTAACACGTTATCTTCCATCTATGAGAATTATAGTTAAACAAACAGAAGATGAAATTGCTGCTGTTGCAATGGCAGTCGGTGCATCATATTGTGGTGCTCGTTCAGCTACAGCAAGTTCTGGTGCAGGATTTGCTTTAAAAACTGAAATTATAGGTATGGCTGCAATTCAAGAAGTTCCTCTTGTTATTATAAGTTCTCAAAGGGCTGGACCTTCAACAGGAATGGCAACAAAGGTTGAACAAGCTGATTTATTTCAAGTTTATGGGGCTAGTCAAGGAGATTTTCCCAAGATGATTATTGCAGCAAGTAGTGTAGAGGATGCATTCTATTCTGCGATGGAAGCGCTGGAATTTGCTGAAAGATTTCAATTAGTGGTTATTGTTCTACTTGACCTCTATTTATCAGAAATGATTGCCACAATTCGTGAGTTACCTATCAAACAAAATCTTGTAAGACACTCAATAGTCGATTACATTGAAACTCCTGAAACTTACAAGCGCTATAGTTTTACAGAAACTGGTGTATCACCTCGAGCTCTTCCTGGAACAAAAAATGGCATGCATTTTACAGGTTCTAGTGAACATAACGAATATGGTTATTCGATTGCTTCTACAAAATCAGGTTTGCCTGAAACTTTACCTATCCGTGAAAAAATGGTGCAGAAAAGACACAGAAAAATAGAAGTGTTGAAAAATCGTTTAGAACCACCTAAAATAGAAGGAACACCCGATGCTGAAGTCACCTTGGTTTCGTGGGGGTCTACGAAAAGTATTGTTAAAGAGGCTATGTTACAACTAGAAGCAGAAGGTATTACTACCAATCACTTACACTTCAAATACATTCAACCTTTCCATTCTGATGAAGTAAAGGAAATATTCCAAAAAACAAAAAATTCTTTCTGTGTTGAGATGAATTTTAGTGGGCAATTACGGAATTTCATAAGATTAGAAATTGGTTACACAATACCATATTTAATCAACAGATATGACGGAGAGTTAATAGTACCGTCACAAATTGTAAATAAAGTTAAGGAGGTATTAAAATGAGTGATACCAAACCAGAAAAACAAATACAACAAGAAGAAAAACAAGAGTATAGTTTAAAAGATTATGAAAGTGCATTTAAACCCACCTGGTGCCCAGGTTGTGGTAATTTTTCTCAATACAGAGGAATAAGACAAGCTCTTATAAAACTAAATATACCCCCTGAAAATGTAGTAGTAACAAGCGGAATAGGCTGTTCTAGCCATATGCCCAACTTTCTTAGAGTATATGGTTTTCAAACATTACACGGAAGAGGAATTCCTTGTGCTACAGGTGTTCGTTTAGCCAATCCCAAACTAACAGTCATTGTTTATGGTGGAGACGGAGACATCTATGGAATTGGAGGAAATCATTTTCTTCACGCATGTAGAAGGAATGTAGACATTAAAGTGTTTGTCTCAAATAACTTCATCTATGGACTTACTACAGGACAAGCATCCTGTACTACTCCTGTAGGCACAATTACCAAATCTACTCCTCGAGGAGCTATCGAAAATGCTCTTAACCCCGTTGCTGTCGCCATATCAGCAGGTGCTACTTTTGTTGCAAGAGGTTTTTCTGGTGACCTTAAACATTTAGAAGAAATTATGGTGAAAGCTATGGAACATAGAGGATTTGCGTTTATAGACATTTTAAGTCCTTGTCCAACTTTCAATCGAGATCAAACCTTTGAATATTTCAGAGAAAGAATTTACAAGCTTGATGAAACAGAACATGATATAACTGATTTTCATGGAGCTTTAGATTATGCAAATGATCGTTTTAATAGAGGCAAAATCCCTATTGGGATATTCTATCAAATCGAAGATAAAACCACCTATGAAGAAAGAGAATTCACTTTGAACCAAGGTGTTATACCTGCACGAGCTAGTTTAGAAATATCTGATGAACAAATCAGAATAATGACAAAAGAGTTCTACTAAGGTATATTTTTTATTACCATTATTTTTCTTTCTTTTTGCTTTTTCATTTGTTCTTAATACTCTCTTATTACCACTATTTTATTTTAACCTCCTTTTAAGAGCTCTTAGTCACATTTGAGTAAGTAAGTACCAATCAAAATAGTTATAATATTATTAAAGGAGATGGCTCAAAATCACTTATGTATAAAATGTTCAATTTAAGTTATACTATTAGAAAAGGTAAGATAAAATGAGTAAAGAAAGTAAATTTAAGAATAAGACGGAACTAATCAAAGTTTCTATAACTAT
>CAZEQQ010000204.1:0-5362 GCA_964514425.1 uncultured archaeon | reverse complement strand
GAAGAAACAGAAACAGTTGAAAAAAAGAAATTTTGCCTATTACTGAATAGTAAAATAATTATTCTTCTTTTTGCTGCAATTTAGCTAGATACTTCTCTTTAAACTTTGTGAGTTTAGGATTGATGATAATATTACAATAAGGTTGATCAGGATTATTTTTAAAATAGTTGTGATGATAGTCTTCAGCAAGATAAAAAGTAGGCAGTGGCTCAAGTTGTGTAACAATAGGATCACTCCAAACTTCTTCTTTCTCAAGTTCTTGGATAATTCCTTCAGCAGTTTGCTTTTGTTTTTCTGAATGATAAAAAATAACTGAACGATATTGATCTCCGATGTCATTGCCTTGACGATTTAAAGTGGTAGGATTATGGGTTGAAAAGAATATTCGTAAAATATTTTCATAAGAACATCGTGAAGAATCAAAGGTTATTTGAATTACTTCAGCATGACCTGTTTCTCCCGAACAAACTTCTTGATACGTAGGATTTTCGGTTTTTCCTCCAGCATAACCAGGAATAACTTTAATAACACCAGGAACTTCCAAATAGATAGCTTCTATACACCAAAAGCAACCTCCACCTAAAGTTGCAACTTCGATAGTATCTTCTGACATAGTTAAACACACTCAATATAGTTCATTTCAAATGTTGAAGAAGATGAATGCTTATTAATCCTCAATACAAAATTAGAATCACTTCTTATTAAAAATTATTGTTAGAGCAAAGATTGAAAAAGTAAAAGAAAGAGAAAAAGAAAAAATAATCAATAAACTAAGAAAAGAAAATTAATGGTTTTTGAGTAATATTAAAAAAGTTAAGAGAAAATTTCTCTTATGGAAAATATATTATTGAGAGTAAATTTAACTTCAAGAGAAATAAAAAAAGAAGAAATTCCTAAAGAAGTAATAGAACAATACATGGGAGGAACAGGACTAATAGCATATTATCTGTATAAAGAAATGAGCTCCCATATTGATCCGTTAGGACCAGAAAATAAAATAGTTTTAGTAGTAGGACCTATACAAGGGACTGAAGTACCTATTTCGGGTAGATATTCAATGGGAGCAAAAAGCCCATTAACAGGATTGTTCTTGGATTCGAATGCAGGAGGATTTGTAGGTCCTGAACTGGCAAAAGCAGGATATACAGCAGTGATTATAGAAGGAAAAGCGGAATATCCCGTATATCTATCAATTAAAGATGAACAAATAGAAATCAAGGATGCAACACACTTATGGGGTAAAACAGTTTCAGAAGTAGAAAAAACAGTAAAAGAAGAAGAAAACGAATCTGCAATGAGATTCATCTCTATAGGGAAAGCGGGAGAAAATTTAGTGAAGATAGCGTGCACAACCTCTGACCTTTTCCGTAATGCAGGAAGAGGAGGTTTAGGAGCTGTATATGGATCTAAAAATCTCAAGGCTATATCTATTAGAGGAACGAAAACTCTAGAAAGAGGAAACAAAGAAGAAATAAAAAAAATAAGAGCTGATATAACAAGTAGAGCAAAGAAAGCGAAGAGTGGCGGACATTTATTACACACACATGGAACAAGTTGGCTCGTAAATGCAGCAAACGGTTTATCACAATTCCCTACAAGGAACTTCCAATCAGGAGAATTTGAAAAATATGAGAAAATAAACCATGAAAGTTTTATGCAAAAATACAAGAGAATAAGAAAACCCTGTGCTCGATGCACAATAGCTTGTTCAGAATACCTCGACGCAAGTCACTTTCCATGGGCAAAAGATAAATATGTAGCGAAACCAGAATATGAGACTCTAGGCATGCTAGGAGGAAATTGCGGAATAGACGATACAGACACAATAATTTATGCTAATCACTTATGCAATGAATATGGGTTAGATACAATAAGTGTAGGAAGTGTCATAGCAACGACTATGGAAGCTGTAGAAAAAGGATATCTACAAGGAGATGAATACAAAGATATTGTCTTTGGAAATAAAGAAAAATTCTTTGAACTTATCCACGCTATTGCTGAAAGAAAAGGATTAGGAGAACTTTTAGCTGAAGGAGTAGTACATATAACAAAATTATGGAAATGTGAACATATAGCTGTGCACTCAAAAGGATTACCTTTTGCAGCTTGGGATCCACGAGGAAAATTAGGTTTAGCTTTAAGTTATGCTACCGCAGCTGTAGGGGCCAGTCATTTACGTGGATGGCCAGCAACAACAGACATACCTGATAAATCAGCAACAACTATAATAGGGTCGTTGGTAGAACAACAAGATGCAAAAACAATAAAGGATTGTTTAACAATCTGTCACTTTACTCATTCAATAACACCACCATTAAACTTCGAAGATTGTGCAAAAATAACATCGGCAGTATGGGGAAGAGAAGTAACGACAGAAGAATTAAGCACAATAGCAAAAAGAATATGGATAGTAAAAAGAATGTTCAATATCAGAGAATACAAAGAGAAGAAACCAAGAGAATTCGACACCGTACCACCAAGATTCATGAAAGAACCGTTACCTTCGGGAAGAGCAAAAGGATGCACAGCTTTTGTAAACGAAGAAGACTTCGAAAAATCGATGGATCTACTATATGAAGAAAGAGGATTAGATAAAGACGGATATGTGTTAAAAGAGACTTTAGAGAAACTAAATATAAAACTCTAAGTTTCTAACTTTTTGTATGTTGTAAATCTTTTATCCTTCCTGTACAAGAAAAACACTTCCGTAGGGGAAAGGTGATTGATTTACTGCTAATTAATAAATAATTAAATAATCGACATTTTTTCAAAAACAAACTTTTATCTATGTCCAAATATAACTCATTAGTGTGAATGCTGAATTAGAGAAAATAATGAAAGAATATATGAGTTTATCACCTCAAGGAAAACTAGAATACCATTATAACATGGTAGATGAACTAGTTGAACTAATGAAAAATAAAGAAACGAATATAATAGAGTTTTCCAACAGAGTGGCAATTTTAAAAGCATTACTTTCCTCACTGTTTCGTGTAACAGGAGCTTATAGAAAAGAATATTTCGAATACTTATGTTATGCAATACAAAAATTTTGGTACGGAGTAGAAGAGTGTAACTCACAAAAATTAAGATATCCAGCTCTATCATGTTTTACAGACTTTTTTTCTAACTTAAAAGGATTGAACCCTTATTATACTTTAGAAGCTACATTAAAGGGAATAATCAGGTATGGACAATTACCAAGCATGAAAGAGTTAGAAGAACTACTGAAGAAAGAAAAACTACATCTAATGTTTCTATTGGATTATATGCAACTAGAATCAATAATGAAATTTGAGTTGAACGAAACAGAAAAAGCGATAATAATCAAATCAGCAATAAATTTCATACAAATGTTAATATTAACAATATACAACTTTTTAGTAACAATACCGATACTACCAATTGAAGAGTTTAAAGGGTGGGCAAATGTATTAGATACAGCAATAACAAAGGCACAAGAATCAATAAAATATCTGTATAAAACAGAAAAAACAATAATACAAGAAACAAGTGTAAAAATACTAGAATCAAGTCTATTCACGTTGAGGTGCCAACTGAACCATTTAAGAATAAAATATCTGGAAACAAATATATCAACCTCGTTAGAAAAAACATATTTTGACATCTCAATGTCACTACAAAACTTTCAAAAAATGTACACAGACGAAAATAACAAAGCAGAAATAGAAAAATACTACTACCAACAAAAGACACTGCTACTAGAAACGAGATTCTATCAAATACTACAAAACTATGTGAAAGTGCAATACAAAGGAGAAAAATATGTAGAAAACATAAAGGATGATAAATTAGAGTTAAGCCTAGCAAACAAAAAATTCGAAATAAATGAAATATTAAGAGAGATAGAAGTATATACGATAAAATTGCTAGAGAACCAACAAACTTCAGATTTAGGAATATCAGCTAATCTGATTTCAATCTATGCAAAGATAGCTTTTGGAGCGTATGTCTATGGGTTATTCGAAGAGATACCAAAAATGGAAACACTAACGAGAATAAGAAGATTAGATATGTCGGATCCAGATTTACCATTATTAATAGGAAAATACTGGTTAATGAAATGGGCGACAGAAGAAAAGAAAGAGTTTTTACAGTTAGCAAAGAATTATTATGAAAGAGCAGCAGAAATCTTTGATATAGCGTTCAATAACAAATTCGTGCCAATATACTGTTATTCATTACTTAGCATACTAGAGTTAAATGATAAAAATGATTCAAAAGCAGATATGTATCTATTAAAAGTAGATGATGCCTTTGCGGACTTAAAAGTGTTGAACCTACTAAACAAGAACCAAATACATTATCACTCTCTTTTTAGAGAGCAACTGGACAGAATAATAGAAACTGGGATGAATAATGAGGAAATTAAACCATTACGATTTAACACTAATTTTAATCCAATAGATTTTAACACTTGGCAATCGGAAAAGAGAGATTGGAGAAAGAAAATTAGTCATCTACCTGAACCTTACCCTTTTCACGTAAGTAGAAACAAAATTCATGAATATCAATGAAATACAGGAGAAAATTGATCCCACAGCATCTTGTACAAATATTTATGTACCAAAAAAAATAAATGGAATACAGTGATATCTTGGTAAAAACACTAACAACTCGAGTCGAAGACAAACTAGCAAAAAATATCGACCAAATCGCAAAGGAAGAAGGGATAAACAGATCAACAATTATTAGACGATTTCTTATGGCTTCAGTAAAAGATTGGCAAATTGAAAAAAACTTAAAAGAATATGAAGCAGGGAAACAAACTATTAGGCAATCAGCAGAAAAATGCGGTATATCATTGTGGGAGGCAATAGAGGAAGCAAAAAAAAGAAAAATTAGGGCACCTTATACTTCAGAAGAACTTGAAGAAGATATGAGGGAGTTTCTATGAAGATAATATCAAATGCATCCCTCTAAGTTATCTCGCTAAAATGGATAGTTTAAAGATCCTCAAAGAAATTTATGAAGAGATAATAATTCATGCAGCAAATAGTCTAGAGGCAGCAAATAGTCTAGAGCTGAATGGACACATATTAACACCAAAAGGGTTCAACCAAACAAAAAAATTCTACAAATATTAACAATGTGAATATATATACGTGTAGTATATATAATTACTGAAAAGGAAAAGGAAAAGGGAGGAAAATAGCTTAAAGTTCATTTCGTTTTCTGACGCCTATAGTTTGTCTTGAAAGAATACTAACTAAACAATCTACATTAGATTATAGAGTATACTTGAAAGAAAAGAATAATTTATTTATCCGTAAGATTTATTACCAAAAAAATAACCAAAGAACAAATGAACACAATAGAAAGAAAAGAACAAGAGATTATA
>CAZEQQ010000203.1:0-5372 GCA_964514425.1 uncultured archaeon | reverse complement strand
GGTGTGTACTGATCTCATTGCATCTAGATGATGCTTGCTCATCTCGATTATCACAGTGTGATCAGTATCCTCTCTCTTCTTACATCACTTCTTTATATAAAGACCACACTTTTTAAAAATCAGTGTCCTATAACATGAAAAAATCTTTTTAGGTCTTTTTTATTATTAAATCTTTTATTCCAGCTAATTGGTGAGAGAAATATTTTGTAAATATCTCTGCATATTCTTTTTTGTTTTCAAGCAAATCAAGATGTGTGCCTTCTTCAATAAGTTCTCCATCTCTAAGAACTATTATTTTATCAGCTTTCAAGATAGTAGTTAAACGATGAGCTATGACTATACTAGTTCTGTTTTTAAGTAAATTTGCAATAGCTTTCTGTATCTTCGCTTCAGTATAAATATCTAAAGAGGCAGTGAATTCGTCTAAAATAAGTATTTTAGGATCAGTTAATAACGCACGTGCTAAAGAGAGTATCTGTTTTTGTCCTTGAGAGAGGTTTTTTCCACCTTCAACAACTTGTGAGTCTAATCCATCAGGAAGCATTTCGATAAATTCTCTTGCTTGAACTATGTCTAGAGTATCCCAAAGTTGTTGGTCAGTTACAGAATCATTACCTAACTTCAGATTTTCGCGGATTGTTCCACTGAAGAGTAGAATGTCTTGGGAAACATAACCTATAGCAGAACGTAATTCTTGAGTATTGAATTCCTCTATTGGAATACTATCGATTTTTATTTTTCCTTGTTGTATTTCATAATATTTCATGAGAAGAGACACTAAAGTGCTTTTTCCTGAGCCCGTATGACCTACGAGTGCAAGAGTTTTACCAGTTTCAAGAGAAAAAGAGATGTTACGAAGAACGGGAATATCTTCAAGATAGGAAAAATTTACATTTTCAAATACAATGTTACCCTTTATATCTTCTTTCTTATGCTCTCCACCTTCCTTTTCTAAGAGTGAGTTATCACGGATAAGATCTAATATTCGTTCTAAAGCGGCAAAAGTGCTTTGAAAGCGATTATAAGAACGGGCTATGTTACGGATAGGAAGATAAAGATAGTTTCTTAACATGATAAATAAGAATATTACAGCTATAGATTCTCCTGCAATAACTTGTAAAGCAGATACATAGAGCATAATGATTAAACTTAAAGTGGTTACAAAATCTTGAATTGGTCCTAAAGCAAAAATGGCTATACCTCTAATTTTAGCCGCATGATAGGTTTTTTCATTTAATTCTTTAAACAGTGCATTATTTCTTTTTTCACGTCCAAAAGATTTACTAATTGATATTGACCCCATCACTTCTCCAAAACGAGCATTAACAGAAGAAAGTTTATTCCGCCAATTTCTTGTAATTCTTCGCTGTAAGCGTCTTAATCCAATTACAGCTGCTAATAGCAAAGGAGCAACACTAATTGAAGCAAGAGTAATAATAGGGTTAAAGAGTAACATAACTGTAAGAACAGCGATAAAAATAATTAAAGAAGAAAAGGCTTCTGCAAAGCGAGAGCCTGAATCTATTATTTCATTAGTATCATTTGTCACTCGTGAAACAATGTGACCAGCTTCACTTTGATCGAAAAAAGTAGTGTTGTTAGATAATAATTTAGAGTAAATATCTAATCTTAAACGATTAACAAAACGTGGATTTAATTTTGCTATCATAATATTTTGTGTCATTTCGACAAAAAAGACAAAGAGCAAAGATAAGGAGAAAATACCTGTGAGAAGTAAAATAGTTCTCTGTATAGGTTCTAAATCGGTTTCTGTTTCCATTAAAGCAATTGCACGTTGTAAGAATACGGGTCCCAGTACTGTTAAAGTAACATTAATAATCATAATAACAATTAAAGCATAAAGTAATTTCTTATCTGGTTTTAGCCACACCCATAAGAGTCTCCATAACTTGGACTCTTTTTCCATTTGAGGGCCATCTCTAAGAAAATTCATGAAAATCACCTTTATCTATAATATGTGTTAGTTGAGGAATTTCAAAATAAACCTCAAACAGTTTCCGATATTCGGGAGAGGAACGAAGAAGAACATCATGAGGACCATCTGCAATAATCTTCCCTTTATCAAACAATAAGACGCGATCAACTTCTGAAATAATAGAAAGTCTATGTGTTGTAATAATAGACGTGCGAGTTTTGAGAATTGTTCTAATAGCTTGCTGAATTTTGTATTCAGTTTCAGCATCTAGAGCAGAACTAGCGTCATCCATAATCAAGATAGCAGGATTCATGACTAAAGCACGAGCAATAGCAATACGTTGTTTTTGACCACCTGAAAGTCTAACTCCACGTTCACCAATCTCTGTATCATATCCTTGTTCAAGTTCTGAGATAAAATCATGAGCTTCTGCTAACTTAGCAGCTTCAATAATCTCTTCCTTTGTAGCAGAAGGATTGCCAAACGAGATATTGGCTGCAACAGTGTCATAAAAAAGGAAAATGTCTTGTTCAATAGAAGATATTTTCTTTCTTATGGAATCTTGAGAATAGGTTTCAATGTTTTTTCCCCCTATGGTAATTTTACCTGAAGTAGGATGGTAAAGTTTGAGAATCAATTTATTAAATGTGGTTTTACCCGAACCAGGACCACCAATAATCGCGACAGTTTCTCCATGGTTAATTGTAACCGAAACATTATCTATTGCACGTTCTCGATGATTATTGTATGAAAATGAAACATCATGAAACGTGATAGTGGTCTCTTCTCCTGTAAAATCTTTAGTTCCTGTGAGTTCAGGGGTGATGTCATCATACAACATTTCCATAATACGCTTTGATGCAGCAATAGTTTTAGCTATGGACTCAGTAATAGTTTTCAACCGAGTGCTTATGGATAAGAGAATAGTGATTAATCCAGTAAATGCAACAAGCTCAGACAAGGTTAAACTACCTTGCATCATAAATATTATTCCAATAAAAGTTGTCACAGCTAGTATTAATGCCATCAAAAAGCCAGGCAGATAATAAGCTGCACGTCTTTCAAGAAAAGAAACATTAAAAGCATGAAGATTGGCATAATGAGTAAACTTATCAAAAAAAGTTCTTTCAGCATTATTACTTTTAAGTTCTCTAACTACCTTAATACTTTCAGCAGTTAAGATAGACAGATCTCCAAAAGCTTCCTGAACTTTTTGACTTAAAGGCGCAAGTGTCGCTCCATATTTGAATAGTGTAATAATGTAAATAGGTGCAAAAAACAAGAAAACAAGAGTGAGTTGATAGTTGATAGAAAAAAGCACAATTAAGAAAGTAATGATAGCAACAATAACTTGCCAAAAAACTCTAAAAGCAGGGGAAAGACCAATATTGATGATTCTAGTATCGCCAGTTGCGCGAGCCATAACATCACCTATCTGAAGCGTGTCATGATAATAGAGAGGCCGATTTTGTAAAGTCTCAAAAAGGTCTGCAGTCATATCAGTTGTCATCCGATGAGCAAGTATCTCGTTTATAGAAGCAACAATAAAAAAGACGAGTGAATCTAATAAAGCTGTAAATAACATTAATGCTAACCAAAAAATGATTTCACTGAAAGGAGCAGAGCGTAAAAATAGGTCAACAATAACTGCAGTATAAATAGCAGGAAGACTAAACAGGATTATTTCAATAACACTCCCAACTATAGTGATAAACGTCATCAATGGATGTTGGCGCATGTAATTCCATAACCACAATAACTCTGCAAAACGTAGTTGTTTTATTAACATAAAATACTCAAAAGCACAAAGGAAATGGCGTATATATAGTTAATTATTGAGTATAGGTAAAGAAATAATTAAAAAAAACCTTTTTGATTTATTTAACATGAAATAAACATAATTCTTATTAAGCTCTATAAAGAAGGAAGTAATAACAATAATAACGCAAGAATATGCGAGGAATTCTAAAATGACCGATTATCAATTCGAACGTCTATTAGAGCTTCAAATAGCTGGTGATTATAGAAGAATAGTAGAGGAATTTCGGTTCACTAATTTTGATGAAGCTTTGATAGGATTAGATGCATATCTAATTTTAGGAGAAATAGAGAATGCAGAATATCTTTTGAAGATCTGGAAAGACAAAGTATCATCTGCAGTTCAACTAGCTTGGATTACGCTCTATGAAGGAAGAATATTATTGCTTAGACATCAAAATGAAGAAGCAGAAAGGGTTTTCAAAGAAGCACTCCTTATGCCCTATTATGATAGATATATTGAACATTTCTTGAAAATACGATTAGGAGAAACATATTACTATCAAAAGAGATTTGATGAAGCACGAGCAATAATAGAAGAAGTAATAACAGAATTAGAAGATTCTAGCGATAATTACAGATTAGCAATTGCATTATCTGACATCGGAAGAATTTACAATAAAATGAAGAAAAGTGATAAAGCAGTAGATTCTTTTAAAAAAGCGAAAAAACTTTTCCAAGAGATGAACAACGAAAGAGCAGCCAATGCTTGCACAGATTTTATGGATAGAATAAAAAAGGACTAATCCTTTCTTTTTCTAAAGTTCTGAAAAAGAGACAAAAACCAAAATAAGGAAAATTCAAAAGGTATAGTTTTAGTAACATAGGGTAAGGATTCGATAGAATTTTTCAATACTCAACTTAAACAAATAGAAAAACTGATTTATTGTTACAATAGTATATACATATAGAAAAATGTGCCAAATGCAAAGACTAAAATAAAGCAAAGAAAAAAAAGCGTAGTGGTGTTAGATGAAAGAAGATAATCCCGTATCGTGGTTAATTTTATTGGGAGGAGCAACAACAATATTTGTGATAACTCACTTTCTTTTGGGTTTTACAGGACAACAAGCCTTAGCAACGTCAGTAGTAGCTTTTATGATCCTAACAACATTAACCTTTTGGAGAATGAGAGTGCCAATAGCCTTTCTAGGAGTAGCATTCCTATTTGCTACAGGGTTAATGACGATACCAGGATTTGCTGCAAATACCAAAATCGATATCATCGTATTTTTGATGAGTATGATGATTGTTATAGGACATTTAGAAGAACAACACTTTTTTGATTATGTGATAATAAAATTAGTAAACTTTGCAAAAAACGAGGGAACAAGAATAATAATAATCATAATGGCATTATCAGCAGTATCAGCAGCATTAGTAGATGAAGTAACATCAATCTTATTTATGACAACAATTGTTTTACAATTAGCAAAGAAATTAGACATAAATCCAATACCATTCATACTTATGGTTGTGTTTGGAACAAATATTGGAAGTAGTGCAACAGTTGTGGGAAATCCTATAGGTGTAATGATTGCTTTTGAAGCAGGATTATCTTTTGGAGACTTTTTAAGAGTAATGACACCAATCGCAATACTCTCTATGATTGTTTTAA
>CAZEQQ010000202.1:0-5385 GCA_964514425.1 uncultured archaeon | reverse complement strand
TTGTAAAAGTCTTTTCTTGCTAAAGCATTTCTCAATATATGCTTATTTTCACTATCGGTTAATCTTACTTTAACATAAGGTTTAGATTTCTTTGTTTCCGAATCTTTCTTTTTACTGAATACTTGCTCTGTTTCTCCACTATATGAGCTAATTTCAAAGAGATATTCTTTAGTTTCTATACCTAATTCTAAAAAACTTTTATCTTTAGAATAGTCATTCTTTATCTTTTCATTTAAATAAATTACACCATCACTAAAAAAGGAAGAATTTCTGAACTCATCTTTTAAGCTTAGGTCTTTTACAATCACTTTTTCATCTAAAAGACCTTCTTGTATCAATGCATTTCTTAATTCAGAGATATAACTACTCTCATTTTCACTGTGAAAATGTAACTCCTCAAGAATTCTGAGATCATGCTCTAAATCTTTGTCGAATTTTCTCAAAAACTTTTCTTGTTCTTTCCCTTCTATTTTAAAAGGAAAATATCTTGCTCCTCTGCCTACTAGTTGTGCTTCAGAGAGGGTAGATGGAGTAAGTGTTCCTTTTGTTTTCCCACTAACTTTTTGTCCTTCATATAGTCTAACAATGTCAAAAAGGTTCAAAACATCCCATCCCTCATTAAGTTTTTGTACCGCAAATATCACACGAATAGGATTATCAGCACGTTCTAGTTCATTAATCACAATTTGATGGTGTTCAATAGTTTTATCATCATTCATACTGATACAGTTATTTTCAGCAAAACTGACTTGTAGTTTCCTAACTAAAACAGATAATGTTATGCCTTCATTCTCATAGAAGCGAAATAATCTCTTTATAATGTCAATATCTATACTTTGTTCAATTTCTTGAAGGTCTTTAGAGGATAAGGAGTTAATCAATCGGTGAAAAAAGGTTCTATTTTCTTCTGATTGAGCTATCGTTCTTTGTGCTTTAAACAATATTACAGGTTTGAGTTGAAGGCCATATTTAGCCGCAATATCTTGACGATATTGATTAAGTAGTATAGCTAAGATCCTTCCTTTCTTGTCAGTATTAGTACGAAGAAGAACAATATCTTTTGAATATTTATCATTTCTAAATTGCTTAAGATCATATTTGTAAAGAACTTTGGAAAGATATTTTCTACTAATTTCGAGGTTTGCAAAATTCATTGTGGCAGTAAACTCTAATAAAACATTCTCTTTATTGTGTTCAAAAATTTTAAGTACTGTATTCTCCCAAGTAGGTGTTTCATTCATAGCACTGTTTTGATTGTGCTTCTTTGTTGCTTTAAAACCACCTGATCTTGTTCTAACTTGAATATGATGAGCTTCATCAGATAAAAGAACAATCTTTTTTCTCTTAAAATCATCAAAAGTAAGAGAATTTTCTTTTTCTAAATACAAATCACTATGTAATTGCTGAATAGTGGTAAAACAGATGTTTATGTCAAAGGAATTAACCCCCTCAAAATTATTTACTCTTTTAATTTGTATCTCTTGATCATCAAAAAAGATTTTGTTATTAAAAAGATACTTTGTAGAGAGGGTATTGAGAAAATTATCTTTTGTTTTCTCAATAATATTATTAGAGTTAACAAAGAAAAGGAAGTTTCTGTATCCTTGTTTGTAAAGATAGAGGATTAATCCAGCCATTATTAGAGTTTTTCCACTACCTGTAGCCATATTGTAAAGAAGGTGTATAAGGTAATTTTGTTTTTTTTTGTGATAAACATCATAATAGTAAAAAAAACGGGCAAATGCTTCTTTCTGATAAGACCTTAACTCAAATGTAGGATTGAGGTTATTTGTAACACAAGTAGGTAAATCATTAAAAGGTTCCAACAGAAATTGTTCGCTCAAATGATCAACTTCTTGGAAAAGCCACACATTTTCTGAAGAGTTTAGTCCACTCATCCTATCTATCACCAAAATATTCATCTTTAGAGATATGTTCTATCACTCACGTTGAAGTTGAAACAACATCATGAGGGATATACAACTTATTCTTATTAAGCATTTGTTAGAAAAAGAATTTTACTTATTTATTTCAAAAAGCATATTCAAAAACTCTTAGGTTAGCAAATAGTGGTGGTTGAAATAGAGGGAGAAATTGCACTCAAAGAAATAGAGAATGAGGCGTTTGTGTTTATCTTCTGCTGTTCTGGCGCGCAATTGAGCAAATTTTTCTTTATTAGCTTAAAGACATGTTACACGCGTGATTTTCTGAAGCTACGAAAGGTTTTATTCAAGGAGGTGAAACGACATAAACACCATTTAGGAAGTACTAATTTAAACAAAAGATTTTTATATATTATGAAAAGATTTAATGGTACAATGAAAAGATTTAATGGTACAATGAAAAGATCTAATACTATTGTGAAGAGATTTTGTATTGTACTGTCGTTATCTTTATTAGTACTCAATATTACTAGTACAAATACATATGCATTTGGTGATATCGGATTTTATTTTGAAAATGTGAAAATTGGTGAATATACAATTTTGGAATCTCCTGCTGTTTCATATATCATTTATGATCCCTATGGTGGTTTTAGTTATCAACAAATCTCACAAACAATTTCAAACACAGTAAAATTCGAAGTTAAATCAGCAGTTGGAGTAGATAAAGTAGTAGAATTTGAGGGTTCTTTGAGTTATTCACAAACTACTTCTTTACATACATCAATAAAAACAATTTCCGACCCAAGTTTACCCCATGGACCAGGTGTGGGGGATGTGGTTTGTTTTGAAATCTTAAAACTTGTAGGTGATCTCTATGGTGATATTATTTATTATAGTTCTACAGGAATAGTTGAGGTTACAAGGGTTGAAAAATATGAAATTACAGAAGTGATTAATGTAGGAAATGGATTTATGACAAGACAACAATTCTTATCATACTTCGGAGTACTTACTGGAACTTTAAATCCTTTATTAGGCAATTTACAATCATACTCTATTGCTAGTAATATCGAGTTAGAAGATAAAACAGGCACATCTGCTCCATATAACAGACAAATTATCGTAGGACAAGGACTTGAATATGAGCAAATATTTACAGTAACTTTTACAGAAGGAAAATCTTTGTCTTTTAAATACTCTATTCCACTAGGGTCTACTTGGTCCGCAAAAGTAGAATGTAAAGCAACTTTTCTCTCTGCTTCATCTTTCCAAACCAAGTTATTTCTCTATGATACAACTCAAAATCTTAATTTCTTTATTCGTTCAAATGGACATATTTCCACAGATTCTATTGAAGATTTAATATATTGGTTTTCGTGATTGAATGATGAAAGGATTTTCTTTTTTACTTTTTTCACTATTAATTTTCTCTTCGCTTTTTTTCTCCCCAAAAGTCACTTATCATCAATCATTTATGAATGACCCCTTCCTACCCTATGAAATATTAGGAGAAAGGGAAGAAAATGTAAAATTATCTAATTTATTGATGGAAAATGCTTCGCTATTAGACACAAAAAATATGGATTTCAAACCACAGAATTACATGATTTTTGAACATGACTGGGTCATAGATAACACTACTAATATCATTAATCAAACGGTAATTCTCAATGGAAACTTGAATATCACAGCATCAGGCGAATTGTATCTTCTTAATTCCACACTACTTTTCAATTCTTCATTCCCATTAAACGTATTTTTTGATGATCTTGAAAGCATTCCTATTTATCATCTTTACATTAAAGGGGGGAGTCTAATTGTTGAAAATAGCTCGATTTCTCTATTAAATCCTTATTTATTTGAAAGTTATCTTGAAAATTTTATATTTTCGAACTATTTTACTATAACAATAGAAGAATACTCCTTATTAGAAATAATTGAGAGCAAAATTTACCATTTAGGTGTTATTAGTGCCACGAAAACTGCAATAAAAACTGTTTTCTCCAAAATATTCCTCTCTAATAGTATATTTGAAGCGTTGAGTGGTTTAATGTTTGCTTATAATACCTCTAATCTACTAATAAAGGGCTGTAATATAATATCACTTCTTAGGGGTGATGGTAGTCAAGTAAGAATAACTAACTATTCAATACTATCAATTTTAGATTCTTATGACTTTGTTATTGAAAACAATTTTTTCCACCGAAATTTCGATTCTACTGAAAATACTACATTTACCCCCTATTACTCTGAATATTTTAGGATAAAAATAAAGGATTCTTACAACATTACATTATCGAATAACACACTATCTGGTACATATTCCTTACATACTTATGGGATTTTTCTTGATAATGTTAACTCAGTAATGTTGTATTCCAATAACGCAAGTTCTATGGCTATTACTCTAACAAATTCAGACCAAATAGGGAGTAAATACAATATATTTGGAAATTTGTATCTTTTTAATTGTACTTCAAATATTTTAAGTAGTAATATAATTTTACAGACGGAAATAACAAATTCTACTAGTATTCTATATAAGAAGAATCTTGCTTCTTCAATGACAATTACAAACAGTAGTTTCCTTTCAATTTACAATAACATATTTACTCAATATACTTCAGGTCATAGTGATGTTGGAGTAAAATATGCTATCAATTTAGCAGAAAAGATAACCTATACAAATATAAGCTATAATGTCAATGGTGTACCTTATTTAGTTCATAAAGGACAATTGATCAATTTGATTCCACCAAATATAACATCAAGTGTGTTTTATATGAATAATCAAGTTGGAATAACTGATAACAAAATAAAAATGTTAAAAGATACTTTTAGTGAGTTTATTTATAATCTAAAAATTCCGATCACAGAAATTAAGTTGGAACATTTTGATTGCACAACACTGTTTGTTTTAAGCAGTATTCACATCCAAAATTTAGGTGAACTATACTCGTTTAATGGTAAAGGAAACTTCTACTACTATGGATTTCAAGATGTAAATGAAAATTATGTAGAAGACTTTAATGGTGATGGAATAGCAGATAATCCAATGATAATAAACTATGTTCCAACAATATATGATGAGTTTCCTCTGCTTTATCCTGTAAAAATAAACACAATTGTTGAATTCGAGAAACCTACTCTCTTAGAAGTAGAATATTATGGAGTATATTCAACAGATGAATACAATAGGGTCATTGTTAAAACATCCCATGATATAGCCCTTGCTACGGTACTTATCTATTATTCTTATGATAATCAAGTATGGGTAACAGAAACGCTGGAAAATGAAGATATTTTTGATTATTTTACAAAAAAATTACAAACACATTCAGAAGGTCAAACAGTTTATTATTATTGTGAGATCTATGATTTATTAGGAAATAAAGAGTTATCTGAAGTTAACAGTTATTATAGAGACTTTACGAAAAAATCTTATTTCCCAACAATTTCTCAATTGGCTATATATCTAATTATTGTATCCTCATTCATT
>CAZEQQ010000201.1:0-5420 GCA_964514425.1 uncultured archaeon | reverse complement strand
TATCCTTTCTTCGGAGGATGTAGTCTAAACATCTTCTTCATGTTAGGAATGTCACTTATTTTTGCTTTATTGTTGATCAAAGCTTCTGCAAACTCTCTGATGTTTTTATAGGGGCTATTTTCTTTGAGATATTCATCAGTGATAGGATGTTTACCTTCTATTTCTCCTCTCTTTTTGATAACATATTCCAAAGTTTCTATATTTATTTCACCCCAAGTGAGGTAGTCTTTTCCTCTCTTAAGCATTCCTTCAACATTTTTCGTGTTAGGTACTAATGTCATATAGTTAGGTCTTTCCACATTCAATATTTTCAGTGTATCTCTAACTTTATGGAAGACATTTACAGTTCCCTTAACTCTTATTACTGCATATAGTTTTGTTGCTTCTTCTTCGTTCATTTTTCACACCTTTTTAATTTTTCCAATCTGAAGGAGCCATAACACTATACGTGTTTTTAAGAGATTCAAATGTTGCTTTTGCAAAGTTACTTGAAGTTCTTGTTTCTCCGAATGTTTTCGACCAAACATCTTCTATACCTGCAAGTTCTAGAACTGTTTTGGCTACATTACCAATAACTAATCCTAATCCTCTTGGAGCGGGATATAACTGAACTTTTGTTGAGCCTACTTTTCCAGAAACTAAAAATGGCACAGTATGTGGACCACCGCAAGAACATTCCCAAGACCCACAGCCTCGTCTTATAGGCCGGATGTTTAATTTAGCATTAACCATCGCTTTCTTTATAGCAGGTCCTATTTCTTTTAATTTGGCCTCACCTACACCAACATAGCCATCTTTGTTTCCAACTACAACAGTTGCACGAAAACGTCTTTTTCTACCAGCATCACTTTGTCTTTGAACAAGTTTTATGTCTATTACTTCATCTTTTAAATCAGGTAAAAGAATATCTATGATTTCAGGTTCAACAAGAGGTAATCCTTGTTGGAATATTTCATCAAGCGTTGTAATTCTACCTTCTTTTACTAACCTACCCACACGAGTGCGAGGTTCCCATTCTTCTACGTCAAAAAAATCTTCTTTGCTCATTTCTTTCACCTTATTTTAATTTGGCATCAATTTTATCTTTTGCACTTGCAAAATACTTCGGAGTGTCTTCAGGTTTCTTCTTCACTACTAAATATTTAGCAAAAAACCTTTTGTATTTCTCTTTATCGTCTTCAGCCAAAATTTTTCCATATGAAGCTATATGGTCTCCTTTTATTCGCGTTTCATCTGGTACCATTTTATCATTGAATGGTATTTCGATTCCGGCATCTGCTATTCCTTTTAATGCTGCAAACATTCTTGTTCCTGGTAATGCTTCAAAAGTTCCAATATCTAAAATTGCATCCTCTAAATTACTTTTTAGTGCTTTTTTACCCGCTAGATAGCCTGTTAAATAGGCAGAAGGTAGGTTTGAAGTAGCGATATCCCAGCCAAATTCTTTTAATTCTACAGATCTGGCTTCAATAATTGTTTGATCACCACCTATTTTTGAACGGATAAATTGTACTAAAATGCTTTTGTTAGAGGGACGTATTGTAGCTCTTATTAAACCAGACTTAAGTAAACGTTTTCTTTGTTGATAATCCGTTTTTTGTTCGCGTCTGCGTCTAAAAGGTACACGATATAATGGACCGAATTTTCTTTTAGGAGGTATTCCTAACCTTCTCTTTTTGAAGGCTTTTTTCTTACTCAATCTTTTTTGTGACATCTTTTACACCTACGCATTTAATTCAGGAAGCCTCTTTTTAGCCATTCCATGCTCAATAATGTAGTTACGTAAATACCTAACATTACGAAACAGCCCACCTTTAGCTTGCAAGTAGAGTTTACGATACTGTAATGTTTCAATATATTCCCCATCACGTAATTCTTTCAAGAATTTTCTTTGGGCCCTAATTTTATTGATCCACTGTGTTTTACTTGGAAGACGGGTGTATTTTTTACCTTCACGACTTCCTTGTCCCCTACGTAAACCTTTTCTCTTTTTAGCATCATTTATACGGGCTCTGCCACGGCTAACTCCGACTTTTTTTCGTTTTTGAATGTCTCCGTCATCAATGTGTCTTTTTATATCTAAACGCGTAATGGCTAAAGATAAGTCAGAAAGAGAATCTGGTTTTATGTGAACTCTATTCTCACCTACTTTAAGAATCTTTGCGGCCAATCTACGTTGTGTTTTAACATTTGTCATATATTTCACCTTTCACGTCCGTAACAAATATATTCATTGACTAGGAAGATTATTCTTCCGAGTCCTCGTCCTCTAGAGTTTCGTCTAGAGTTAAATCTTCGTCGAGATCTTCATCATCTAGAAGTTCAAATTCATCTTCAAGTTCTAATTCGTCTGTGTCTAAGATATCACTGACTGCAACACGAATAGGTTTGTTGATGATTTTAATCCTCAATTCGTCAGCTTTGTTGAGTATGTCTTGCTTCTTGCGACTACCAACTGTGTGTCCAATGACAATTGCTTGATTTTCAGGATTGACAGTATCAAGCATGTCTATATTATAAATATGAACAAGTTCGTAGCCAGAAGGATGTTGTCCTCGAACAGCTTTTGGCCCTCGATAACCCACTGAAACAGCTTTAGGATAACCTTTATGCTTTTCAGCTACTTTATGATCGATACCTTTGGGTCGTCTCCAGCTCTTCTTTACTCTAACATAACGCCAGCTTTCTGGCCTGACAAACTTTGGACGTTTTGATTTTATCTCGCGTCTTATTCTAAGTAACCTTTTGTCGTCTGACATTTGGCTTACACCAATATGAGTAATTAAAACTCTAGAGGGTGTTTTTAATACTTTTTATTGTGAATACAAATTCTCGCTGAGAAATCATACTTTCCTATTTCAAATGTTAAATTGTGTATAATTCTTAAAAAGAGGAGGATATAGTAAAAATAATTTATACTTATATCCCATGTTAAAACCGTTATCTCACATGATTTTCAGGACATTTTACTGTGTAGGTGGTAGAACCATGTGAATCATAGTTTGTCCTATTTGCACCTAAGAACACATGATCAAGTAATTCCCCATTTATTGAGTAATATCTCCACCAAACATGATTAAACAATTTTTCAATTATTTGAGAATCAATATATTCTTCTCTTAATGATTTATTATTTAATTCATCAGTTGTAATACGCTTATCCATTTTTCCTAGCTTTACATACTTATTGATGTCACCATTCAATATTTGTGTTTTGACATAGTCTAACCATTTTGCAAAATGTTCCTTCTCAACAGGTAACATTTGCTCAAAATTAGGGGGAACATATACAACAGCATAACCTCTTGAACGATTTCCCTCTGCAACCATTTCAATTTTATAACTTACTCTATCTATTAAATGGTTAACAAAATTGTAGGGTGCACCACCAGATATGCCTACACACATGAATTGTGTATCAGATAGTTTAGAACGTTGATATATGTGATCATGTCCAAATATTGAAGCATTAACACCATATTTTTTTAATAATGGTAAAATGAAGGTTTGAGCTTTGTTATCAGAGTTATTTCTTGTTCTTCCATAAAATCCTAAAGAAAGGATGGCAGAATGATTATAAACAAAACTGAATTCTTCTCCATTTTCATCATGTAGCCGTTTTCTCCATTTTTTAAGATCTTGATCTATCCATTTATATTGTGGGCTCTGACAATCAATTCTCTCATTTCCCCATATTAGTCCTACTGAATCAATGAAACAGAAGTGAGCATTACCATACTTAAAAGAGAAATACTGCCCCTCTTTTCCACTTTCAGCTGGAGTTTGTATATATTTATGGAAGTTTTCACTTGTTCTATTAAAGCCACCAAAAAGTGACCCACGGAAAAGTCCACCATTGAAATAGTCATGATTTCCTAAGCAAGATATTATAGGTACGGTTGAAAGAACTTTTGAGCCACATTCAAATAGATCTGCCCAATATTCATCATATGAACCATTTTCTACAAGATCACCCGAGGAAGCAAAAAAAGAATAATCTTTTCCGAAGGTATAGTCAGTTCTATTTTTGGAAATATCTTGAAACAGTTGGTGTAATCTCTTATTTTTTCTAGGAAATAACCCCCAAGCTTTTCCTCTTTTAAAATATGCCCCTTGACCACCATGTAAATCAGAAGCTGTGACAAATAAGAAAGGATCACTTTTTGATTTATTAGGCGCGGAAAGTTTAATTTTTAAGGGAGAAAGAGCAAAAAGTTTATGCTTTTTGTTATAACATTCGATGTGGTAGTAGTAGTTCGTATTTTGTTCTAATTTGTCTATGAGACCAACAAATAAGTGCTCAGCTTTGGATAAAGGTATCTCTGAAAAGTGAGAGGAGTGTAACATAGGGATTTGAGCTAACTCACAAAATCGTTCGTTAAACAATCGTATAACAACCGTTGCCTTTATTTTACCCTTTTTTAGCCCAAATAATCCTTTAGAATAGAATTTTTTCAGTTTATTTTTCTTTACATAACCATAGTCGACATATAGCATTACTAATAGTTTTGATGGGTCATTACTAGGTTTTAACAAATATACTTTATTTAATTGAGTTTTCGCTTTTAATTCAGGGTAAATATCTCGGTCACTTTCTGAGTAGTTCTTATACTCTACAGAAGGAAATTTTGATAAGTCTATTAAACGATAAAACTCTTCTTTTCCTAACCTTTCCTTTTTATATTCCTTTATTTTTGTTTGAAGTTTTTTATTTGGTTTCTCTTCAGGTAGCAGAATTTCTTCGGTCATTAAGTACTATAAATACGGCCTTGTTTTTATTTATTTCTAATTCAATTTCTCAATTGGAAAATAATTTGCTTTTTGAAGTTATTCAACCCTTTTAAGCAGAGTTACAAAAAAAGCACTAGAGTGCCCTCTTTCAGGATATATGTGTCCCATTAATGGGTTCTTATTCGATTTTCTGACATAAGGATGTTTAATTGGAGTAATTTCAAAGTTCGCATGTGTTTTTAGGAAGTTGTTAACTATTATTTCATTTTCTTCAGAAAAAATTGAACATGTAGCATAAAGTAGGAAACCTTGATTTTTTACCAGTTTAGCTAAACCAACCAATAATTCCCTTTGAATCTCTTGAAATTCGGTTACTTTTTCATTTTTTATCGTCCACTTTAAATCTGGGTGTGAGCCTATAGTTCCTGAACCTGTGCAAGGTGCATCAAGTAAAATAGCATCAAAATAATTTTCTTTAAAGTTTGGTTTTCTTGCATCCCAATTTTCTATTACACTTATTCGATGATCTTTACCAACAAGAAACTTTATTTTGTTTTCTAAGATTTTTACCCTTGACTTTAAATTATCACCTGCATAAAGTTTTATTGAAGGATTACGTGCTAATAATTGAACAGTTTTATTTCCTGGTGAGGCACAAGCATCCAAAACGTTGGAGTTTTTATGAAGAG
>CAZEQQ010000200.1:0-5450 GCA_964514425.1 uncultured archaeon | reverse complement strand
AATTAGAAATTTTTGTATACAAAAACCTATTTCACCAGGCTTTTCTACTGAATCCCATTGAAAGTTTTTTATATCTTTACGATCTTTCAATAGATTGTTTATAAGTGCAGGAATAGGGCAGAAAGGCCGTTCTCCCGTGTCTTTGTTAAATTTTGTATTTGCATGACAATAAATGCAATTATTTATTGTTAAAGCAAATTTCCCATCATTGTGTTCTAAAGATAGTTCAGGAGAGATTTTTATTTTGTCTTTGATAATTGTAGTCAAATTAGTTAAAGCTTCATCAACATTTCTTGCTTCGAGTATTTCAGACTTGTATTTTGTAGCTAAAGAACTCATAACTTTATGTAAAGTAACAGAAGCTTTGTCCCCTAAAACTTCAAGAAGAGCATAGTGATATTGCTCTAAGGTAGTGTTACGGTAAGATTCGTCGGTCATAAGTCGAAATGATAGAATGTTTTTATATGTTTTTTGGCTAGAGCAAAAAGAAGTAATAATAATCAAAGAATTATAAATATATAAGAAAAAAGAAAGTTATTGTTTAATCTTTTTTCTCCTATGAAGAAGTTGTTTTATAGGTAAAAAGGAAAGAATGACAAAACTTAAACCAAATATAACCTTCTCAGTAGGTTTGATATGCTTCATATTTTCGTCCAAAGGATAAATATCTAAGCTTTCTCCATATCCTTCTATAGAGTAATTGCCACTATTATCATAGTCTGACCAAAAATTACCTTCTTTTGTTTTTGCATCATACCAAGTATTGTTAAGAGATTCATCATAGGCTTGAGATAATCCTTCAAGATTATTGTCAGTAAAATTATTGTGGTGAATAATATTGCTATAGGAGAGATAATTAAGATATACTGCCCATTCTTTGTTATTCAAAAATAAATTGTAAGTTATGAAACTAAGTTGAGTACTTTCAAAGAGTAGACCGTATTTTGAATTGCTAATAATGGAATTTTCATGAATAGTTGAAGAACTTGCATATTTTAAGTGAAAGCCATAAAAACCATTTTTTTCAGCAACATTATTTTCAATAGTACCAAAAGGTGTTTCATACAGATAAATGCCTGAATACGAATTCTGACTAACAATATTATCAATGATTTTTGGACTATTACTGAAATAAAAAGCAATACCAATAGAAGCATTAACTATATTTTGATTAGATACTGTGATGTTTTTTGTATCAATAAAAATTAGTTGGCCATAAATAGAATCGGAGAAGATGACATTGTTAATATTTTTATAGAAACCTAATTCTTTTCCGTTCACAGTATTGTTTTGAATTGTATAGTAAAGAAAATTCATTTTGTTTGATCCTTCTATTGTCAATCCATTATTAATGAAAGTATTACTGATAACGGAGGTTGTTCCCCCGTTTTTAAGAGTAATTCCGTAAATGTTATCGACAAGAAGATTTTCAGAGATCAAGACAGCACTTGAAGAAGATAAATATAAACCATGGAAAGAAGAGAAGAAAGTATTGTTTGTCAATATAGAGAATGATGAAGTTTCGACATCTATTCCGTGTTGACTACTAAAAGAAACAACATTATCAAATGCAGAAGAAGATGCAGAATCTAATAGTTTTATTCCATAAGCATTATTGGAACAATTGTTTCTGTTAATCGTTGATTCTTCAGAAGTCCATATATAGATGCCATAGGCATTATTTCTTGCGATGTTAGAACTAATATTTAGAGAATAAGAACGCCAAGAGAAGATTCCATGTTGGTTGGATTGTGCAATATTAGAAGAAACAAATGAGTAATCTGAATTTAAGAGATAAATTCCATTTTCAATATTATTTCTGATTGTGTTGTTATGAAGGTTTGAAAAGTAAGAATCACGAGTGTTAATCCCGTTCATTTTATTGAGGGTACAAGTATTGTTAATAGCACTACTATTATAAGAGATGTGGAAATTGATACCATGTTCTTGATTATTTGAACATAAATTATTACTCACAATAGATTGGTTAGAAATTCCTAATCTTATCCCATCAACGTTATTATTGGTACTTGTATTGTTAGTAATCGTTATAAAACTCGATTGCCAAGTATCAATTCCGTATCTATTATTTTCCAAAACACTTGAGCCAACATATGTATAAGAAGAATTGTAAAGACGAATACCATCATAACCATTATTTCTACTTGTAATATTTGTCAAAGTTGCATAAAATGAGTTAGAAACATAAATTCCAGACCAGAAATGATCTTGGACAATGGTGTTAGAAATAGTAACGGTACTATTAGCTAAATATTCAATGAAAATACCATAAACATCAGCTCTAACAAAACAATTGTTAATAATAAAGTGCTTTGTAGTGTTTCCCACATAAATTCCTATGTCTTCAGAGTTATTTGTGATATTGTAATTCTCTATTCTGTAGGGATCAATTTGAGTGCCTGAACCTGGAAATCCATAGTCAGTAAAATTTTCATCAGATTGTATATAGATGATATTACGATTAATATAAGTAAAATTAGGATAATTTTGAGAACCCATCATTATGGAGTTGTTACTTATTTCATTAGAACCTGTAGAAAGACCTATTTGTGAAACCAAAAGTAACAAACTAAGAACAAAAAACGAAAAATGACAAATAACTTTGAAAGAATGCATATTTTAACCTCAAACTATTTTTAACATACTATTATACTTTGGAACATTTATAATTATTGGGATTTAGCAAAGCCAATGAAATCATCTAAGTTACTAAATTAGTCACATTATATTCGTTTAATGGATAAAAATAGCTGTTTTGGAGTTTTTAAGACAGAAAAATATTTTAAGTGATAATTCCATGTATTCATATGTCAGACTTTATATTAACACGGAGAAGTATTAGAAAATTTAAAAATCAATCAATTTCAGAAGATTTAGTAAAATACTTTTTAGAAGCAGCTATGGCAGCACCTTCAGCAACTAATCAGCAACCTTGGCAGTTCATCGTATTAACAGATAGAAAGTTGTTAGATCAAATTCCTACTATTCACCCCTATACTAAAATGATTCTAGAAACCCCATTAGCAATTATTGTTTGTGGTGATTTAGAGAAAGAAAAAGCTAAAGGATTTTGGGTACAAGATTGTTCAGCAGCAACACAAAACATACTTTTAGCTGTTCACTCTAAAGGTTTAGGCGCAGTTTGGTGTGGGGTTTATCCACGAGAAGATAAAGTGAAAGCTATACAAGAACTCTTGAAACTCCCAGAAACCATTATTCCTCTCTCTATCATTCCTATTGGATATCCTAATGAGGAAAAAGAACCATCACAAAGATATGACAAGAATAATGTCCATTACAATGGTTGGTAGAATATTTTAGGCAAAACTAATAGCTTTTTTTCCTTTTATTACTCTAATAGAGATAGTTTAGTGAATGTTAATTTTTCAAAAAAAAAGAGAAGAATAGAGATTAAACCAATTTAGTTAAGGCTTTGTCTCTATCGAAGATATTGATAGCTATTCTATAGAAGAGCAGGGCAAAGAGGATTAGTATACCTGTACCTATTATCAGTGTTAAGAGAGGGTTTAAAAAGAAGAAAACCATCTGTACGCCTACAAATAAAAACAAGGGAAGCACTAGTAATCCTCCAAATTGGTAGCCATCTCTCACTGAACTAACTTTAGTTGAAATCATTATCATTACTTCTAAAGTCATAATAATAAGTAATGGCGCTTGTATTAACATAACATAAAGCATTAACAAATCAGGGAAAAGGAGTCTATTCAAACTCGAATATAGTGCTATGTTAACAACAATTGAATAGGTAATACCTGCAACTAGAGTAGCTAAAACACCTGGAATAAAAGAAGACAACATTTTACCCATAACTATTTCTTGTTTAGTTAAGGGATAAGCTAATAGACTCTCCATAGTTTTTCTTTCTTTTTCACCAACAATAGTTTCTGATGCTACAATTGAAGGTATGATTATAGGAACCATGAAAATGACAAAAAGCATGATATAGGCTTGTAAAATTAATGACTTTGCTTTCTCATTGAGTTCATTCCAATCTTTTACTATTTGACTAAAGAAATTATTCATTCCTTCTCCAAAATCACTTTCATCTTCAAAATCACTTTCATCCATATAAGACATAGGTATAATTGAACTCATGGGCATGAACACAGCTAAGAAAATAGGCATGAGGAGTACTGATATTAACACATATTTACTACGAGTGAATTCTTTAATGTCTTTTCTACATAAAGCCCAGATACGGTACCATTTCATTTTTTATTCCTCCTGTCATCATTCATTATAGTACTATTTTCTCCGTTCCCTTGAATTAACTCAAGATAAATTGCTTCAAGTGAAGGATGCTCATGTCTAACCTCTACTATTGGAAAATCATAATCAATTAACTCGCGAATAAGAGGAGGAGTATCGGATTCAATATCTTTCAACCTTATATGGATACTACTTTCATTGTCTCTTATCTCTTGAATTTCTAAGTCTCTCTTTGAAAAGAAATCTTCAGCTTCTTTACTCCATTTTGATAAACGAATTACAGTGTATGTTTCTCCTTGTAACATTTTCTTAAGATCAGCAGGAGCACCTGTAGCGACCAAATTACCATTACTAATAATTGCTACTCTGTTACATAAACGTTCTGCTTCAGCAAGATTATGCGTGCAAATAAAGAAAGTTCGTTTTTTTTCTTTAGCTAAATCTAAAACTAAATCTCTTACAATCTTTGCTGACTCTGGTGCTAAAGCAGAAGTAGGTTCATCTAAAAACAA
The DNA here is from genome assembly GCA_964514425.1 of uncultured archaeon. Lineage (GTDB taxonomy): Archaea > Asgardarchaeota > Heimdallarchaeia > Heimdallarchaeales > Heimdallarchaeaceae > CAZEQQ01. Next base: position 687 of record CAZEQQ010000200.1, on the reverse strand, counting down.
CACTTCGGGATCATGGATTAAAGCTCTAGCCAATGATACTTTTTGCTTCATCCCTTTTGAAAGAGTTCCAGCGGAAGAATCAAGTTTATCTTTTATGTCAAATAATTTGGCAATAGCTTCAATATTTTCCTTTCGTACTTCAAATGGGAGATTGTATATTCTAGCTGCAAAATCCAGATTATCACGTACAGTTAGTCTATCATAAAGAGCAGGACTTTCTGTGAGTAAACCTACTTTTTCCCTTACTTCATTAGGTGAAACAAGGACATCTATTCCTGCAACAGTAGCTCCTCCTGAAGAAACAGAGAGCATACCAGTCAACAATCGGATGGTTGTAGTCTTTCCAGCCCCATTAGGACCTAATAGACCAAATATTTCCCCTTCTTTAATATTCAAATTAAGGTCAGATAAAGCCTTAAAATTTGAGTAATATTTTGTCAATTTGTAAGTTTGAATTGCGTTGCTCATATCTCACAATCACAACTTCAATCGAACTCACGAATATTTAAAGATTAACAAATAAAAACAAGAAAAAAAACAGAAAAGATTAAACACTTTTTGATTTAACTAGATTCTAGATTCAGTTATTTCTTTAATTTTGTTGATAAGGATCCATAAGTTAGAAAAATGCTTAAAATCAAATCTGTTAGCGATTGGAAGGTAAAATTGCTTCGTGCAAGGTAATTA
>CAZEQQ010000199.1:0-5450 GCA_964514425.1 uncultured archaeon | reverse complement strand
TACTTCGATAGTTTTGTAGATAAATCTCTTTTTGTTTATAGTAATGGGATTGATCAAGCATATCAATTAAAAGAGTTAGACATAAAGAATACGTTAAAAGATAGTATTTTCAAATTAAACAAAATCGATAACCCTGAAAATGGAGAGCTAGTGCTAACAGGGGCTCAACTGATAATTGAACTCCCTCCTGTGCTTTTAAGGATAACAAAGAATAAAGAAACCATTCAGAAAGGATTGTTTGATTTAATAGTAGGTAAATCAGTGATATTATTTACAAAAGAGGAAATAGAAGTAGGAATTGCTTGTGTAATTAAAAGTTTAACTCCTGAAAGTATTACATACAAAATAAAGGAACAAGAGACAACAATTGCAAAGAAGAAGATAGATTACATTCAAGTTTTTTCAACCACTCCTAAATTATTTGTGAAAAATCATGTTTCTGTGCTTGATAGAGTATTAATTTGGTGGTCTAATAGAAAAGAAATGAAATACATTCGTTAAAGTGCATTTTTCTCTTTTCTAACCCTTTTTGTCGTGATTGTATGTATGAGGGTGTTTTCACCATAACATTTGGGTATAATCTTTCTTTTTATAGCTTACTAGAGTAAAAAGAATGATAACATGGAAAATCATGCATTAGATATTTTAAAGCAAGAATTTTTAGATAGACGTTTCGATTTAAAGGAAAATGTCCATTTTAGAGTTGGAAAGAAGATGTATGTGTTAAATATGTACTTGAAAAGCAATAATATTGGCGTTGTTTCTTTGATATGGAATAGAACATTACCTACTAATAAGCTTATACAACTTGAAGGACTTATGAATACTTTAGAATTAAAGAAATTGGTAGTGGTCTGTAGCTCAATTAGCGATAATGCAAGAGATTATCTCGCTAGAAGAGATGTCGGTATAGAAGTATTATGCACAAATGAAATTTTGAATTCTACAGTGGATATAGATTCTTTTGTTGCAAGGTAGTCACAAAAAACGGTCTAATGTGCTCTGTTTACTTATTGGGAGAGCATTAAAGCCTCTTTTTCTTAGTTCTGCTGCAAAAATGTCATTTGAGCCATAGATAGTATAGATTTTATTAGGGGCACACTGTTCACAGATTTGTATTAATTCTTCAAAATCTGCATGATCTGAAATGGTTGCTGTATGTTCAACATCCATTCTATACTTATAACTAGAGGATAAACACCATCCACTAAAAGCAAAAAGTTTAGCATTGTATTTCTTACGTAAAAATTGATTATAGTTGTCCCTTCCGGATTTCATTGGTGTAAACATCATCCAATTTTTAAACTCTTTCTCCTCAAAATCTTGAATGGAATAATAGTGAGGTAACTGTTTACTGCCAATATTTTCTAGAAGAGTATTGACTTTAAGGTTTGAATCATGAAGAATTATTTTCTCAGCTAAATCTCCAAAAGAATGATAAAGCATCTGCGCTTTTCCAAGTGCATAACCCATCAAAACTACGGGGATGTGATTATCGAGGTAAGAAATGATTAGTTCTCTTGTCCGTTTAATTTCTTCATCATAGGAAGGAAAAGTGTAATAAGGTTGCCCAAAGGTGCTTTCTATAATAAGAACATCACATTTTTCAGGCTTAAAAGGAGGAATATATCCTTTATTTCTTATTGACACATCACCAGTATAAGTAACTTTCTTTTCGCCATCATCTATAGTTAAAGCAGTACTCCCTGTTATATGTCCAGAATCTCTTTGCTGGAAAACAATTCCCTCTTTCTCAAATTCTCTGATGAAATTAGGGGTCGAAGATTTATTGCAAAAATTGGTTAGGAGTTCACTTGTTATATCCGATGCAATAACAGTATTAGACATTAATTTTTTACAGTAGTGATCACTATGAGCATGGCTTATAAATGTTAAGTCTGCAGGAACATATTTTGTTGGATCACAACAAATTTTCCATTTTTTATCTTTTAAAAAAAGCCCACTTTTATAAGTAATCTTCATGAACTCACCATACTACAAGAACTTCTTTTGAAATTAATATAAAAAGAAATAGAAAGAAAAGAAAAGAAAAGAAAAAAAAAGAAAATTAGGAGAATTATTTTTTAACGGGTATTCTTTGAAGAGCCACATCTTTCGGATCAGGAGTGATATCTTTTGCGACTTTAAGGATAACTTCCTTAACTAATTCTTCCAATTGGTCTATAGTTAAGTCATCACTATATTTTTCCTTGATAAGAGATATTGCTTCAGAATCACCTTCTCCGATAGCTTTGGCTTTACAACTAACAACACCGCCACCAGGATCAACATAATTTAATGAAGGTCCAAAGTTGTCAACTCCACCAAAAAGTATTCCGACACCAAAAGGACGTAATCCTCCTTGTTGTGTGAACATTTGACAATAGTCACCAGTTTTAACTGCTAAGCCTGCAATGTCTATTTGTTCCTTATAGGTAAGGCGGAAAATTTGAGCTTCTAATCGTGCACGATTGATGAGAATTCTCCCATCAGCTGCAACACCAGCAAAAGTAGCATAAATACCTTCATCAATCTTATGAATTTTTTGATCAGGTTCATTAAGATCTACGACACGGAGTAATCCTCCAAGTACTACACCATTTTTGCTTTTTATACCTACAGCAATACTTCCTCTACGTACAGATTCACGAGCATATTCAGTTTGGATAATTCTACCTTCAGGAGAGTAAATCGTTACTCCGCGGTCATAACCCATTGATTGTGGTCCGAGCATCTTAGATCGCTCCTCCTTTTTGTTTTATTTCTTCATCTTTTAGGAATTTCACGCCTTTATTTGTTACTACACAAAGATCTATACTATCTCCAGTAGCTGTGTCACGTTTTAATGAAGAGGATATAGCTTTAATAACAACTTCAACAGCTTGTTCTTCGGTCATATCTTTCTTCCACAGTGCTTCTAAAACACCATAGGCAAAGAAGGAACCTGAACCTGTTGAAACAAACTCTTCATCACTTATTGAACCAGCAGATTCAATGAAGTAAGCATGAGGTCCTTCATTATCTATTCCACATATTAACATATGAACGAAATAGGGGAAGTATGAACGGAACTGTTCATACATAATTGATGAAAGAAGATTTCCAACCATCTTTGTTGTAGGTGCGTATCCTCTATTTAATTCGTAGAGATTAAGATTGGCACGTAGTAAATCTACAAGGTATTGAGCATCTGCCACTAAACCAGCTATGGTTGCAACGGTTTTGTCATTTATTTGGTGTAACTTTTTAGCTCTATTAGATGCTACAAACGTGCCCATTGATGCACGTCTGTCCGTAGCTACAACTACTCCGCCTTTAAATTTGGCGGCTACGGTTGTAGTACCATGTTTAGGATCCGTAAAAGGACTTCCTATACCATTAGGGGGGTTTATATTCATGTTTTATCCTCACTTATTATTTTTAAGTTTGTAATTTAGGAATCAAACTATCACTATAACATAAAACAAAGTTATTTTTAATGACTATGTTTTGTAAAGAAAGTAGAGTATCTAAGTGTTATTCATACAAATCAGTGTGGCGTCTAGGGTAGAAGGGGCTATTTTTTTTCAAAACAATTTCATTAAACGCTTCAGCGTGTTTTGTGCCAGCTTGACAACCTCTCATACGAGTTCGATAATTGTGGAAGTTAATGTAGAACTTATCTCCTCCTTTATAGAGTTGGGAGTGATATTCATTTATTGCTTGTTCTTTCAAATTATAGAAGTTGCTAATATCAACCAGATAGTGAGGGTTAGGAAGTAATATTGTAGTTTCTGTAACAAAAAGCTTAGAAACAAGAAATGCATTTTCATGTTGTGTTGTGTGAGCTGCCCATTCAATAGCTTCTGTTACTATATCAAATGTTGCGCGGTGATCGATGTGGTAGTCATTGGCTATATGAGTGACAATGATGGAAGGTTGAAAGTGTACAATAAAGTCTATAAGTTTTTGAGTTAATTCTTTTTGATTCGATTCTACATTAGTATAGTCAAAGATCATAGCATTTTTACAACCAAGGATGGTAGTAGCAGCAAGAAATTCTTTTTTTCTCTCTACTGTAGAAGTAAGACAGATTACTGAAACATCGTGATTGAAAGCACTATATTTGGCTATTGTACCACCTGAACTTAAACTTTCATCGTCGGGATGGGCAAAAATAAAAGCTATTCGCATTAAAAAAAAATGAAAATAATTCCTAATAAGGTTATCTTAAGAAAGAAATTTATTAAGGATTGAGATAGTTCATAGCCTCAATTCCAGCCTTATACCCATCACCAGCTAAAATACTCGTATAATCATGCAAACCTCTAACTTTACCAGCTGCAAAAAGCCCAAGGATATTAGTTTTATTATTATTATCCGTTTGAATTATTCCGTTTCCATCCACACTCAATTCAAGTGATGCTAGAAAACTTAAATCAGGATTATCTTTTAATTCAATGAATACACCTTGAACAGATAGTTCTTTTGCTTCTCCGTCTACAATGTATTTAAGGCTTTCAACTTTCATTGCACCAACAATTTCTTGTATTTGTGCACTTGTAATTAGAGTTATTTTTTCTTTTGAAGTCATTTCTTGCATATATCGTTTGTCACAATCAATAGAATTAGAAGAAGTGAGTAGGGTAATTTTTCTACAATAACGTGAAAGGAACAATGCACCTCTTGCTCCATCATTGCCACCACCAATCACAGCAACTTTTCGTCCTTGATAAAGCGCACCATCGCAAATCGCACAATGTGATACACCTTTGTATTCTAATTCTTTCTCTCCTTTAATTGTATACTTCAATTCAGGGAAACCAGTCGCTAAAACTATAGCTTTAGAACTAATGGTACCAGAAGAGTTAGATATATGAAATGTTGATTCTTCTTTCTTCACTTCTGTTACAAGATCATGTTTTATAGTTATTGAAGTATCTTCTATCTGTTTCAATATTTGTTGAATGAGATCTACTCCTACTAATTTAGAAAATCCGGGAATATTATCAATTTCACCTTTTTTTGCAGTATGAGAATCATAGGGTTGTCCAAACACAGCAATTTTTTTCTCGTTATTTTTATAATAAGCTCCTAAAGCTGCGGATAAGCCCGTAATCCCAGCTCCTATAATAACTAAATCAAAATCCAATTCATCCATGAAAAGAATCTAAAATAATGATAAAATAAATTTATTGTTTTGTCTTAATAAGAAAACATTGCAAAAATAATGTGGCGAGCCAGGCAGGATTCGAACCTGCGGCCAATTGCTTTCTGCTGTCCTGCAAGACTTATTTTATCATCCGCAGGCAACCATTCTATCCACTGAACTACTGGCTCATAATGTTCTATGTTCTTCAGCCTACCTTTTGTCCATCCTTTTTTTACTTTTCGTTAGTTTATTTAATTTTATATTCAAACAATTTCACCATTGCTCATTTTCGGCTCTTAGTGTATCCTCTTTAATGAGT
>CAZEQQ010000198.1:0-5470 GCA_964514425.1 uncultured archaeon | reverse complement strand
CGACGCTCTTCCGATCTATACCTTTATCAAAAGAAACTTCATAGTCTGAACTATATTTTTTCCAATTTGATACTTTCAACCTAGTTATCATCTTCCCACCCTAAATACTTAATTAATTGAGAATAGACTTCATCTATCTCCATTTGTTCTAAATCCTCTAATTCTAAAAGTTCAGATAACAACTCTTGTAGTTTGGAAAATAAACTGGGGTCAGTTTTGTTAAATAGTATTTTCTTTGCAGCACTTCTAGAATCTGAATATGTTGTGATTTCATCTCTTAATTCTTGAATAATTAAAGAACTATCAACCATTTTATCTCCTCTTCTTATGAGTTACTTCTTTTTTCTTTTTATATCTTTCTCAAAATTGAAAAAAGGGTAAAGATAACTATCTATTTGGATTTATTAAAAAAATAGTAGTGAAAATAATGGAGTATTCTTTCTAATTTGGCAGTCTATATTTCCTTCCTTTTGCGAAAGAAGGAAAAGTTGCCCAAGGTTCTAACGTAGAAAGACGTTTCAAATTGGTTTGAAGAATCGACTAAATTAATAGATAAAAACTTAGCAAGGAAGTCTAAAAAGTAAAATAGGAAAGAAAAAAAGAAATAATTTAAAATTTTTTAATCTTGTTTTGCTCCACAATTAACACAGAATCGTTCTCCAGGTTGTATTGTATTTCCACAGTTATTACAGAATTTCCCTGTTGATTTTACTGGTATTATTGGTTGAAATGAATCTGCTGAAGAGATATCAGAATCTACTTCTGAAGAGGAAGTGGAGGAAGTTGTGGAAAAAGGAGATGTAGCGGTGGTAGGAGGAACATAATGTCCAGTTGAACTAAATTGTGTTGATGGAGTGTATTGAGCACCTGGTTGGGGATAGTTAAAAGCTTTCATTTTGTCTCCATTTTTTATGACAATGATGCCTGTAGCAATAGGTAGAACAGTAATTACTACACTCAATACAATACTAAGAATTGGAGAGGCAAATAGTAAAATGAAAGCTCCAATAAGCAATAATAAGTACCATGCATATAAACTAATAATAGGCGAATCTAATTTCCCTAAAGCAGGATTTTCATAACTTGCTTTTCTAAAAACTTTATTCAAATTATTATAAGATATTATGTGGAAAATAATAGCTATAAAAAGAGGTATAATTAGAAAGAATAAAATCATACAAATTGCATAAGTTTTGAAACTACTTGATGCTTTTTGTGCAGTATATTCTGGATCATTAAATATAGGAGCTATTTTCTTTAAAGAGGAAGAAAATTTGAAGAGAGTTAGAACCATTAAGATTAACCCTGCAAGATCAAGTAAAAGAAAGTCAAAAAGTGATGATACAAAATTTACGATACCTGCTATTATTAGAAATATTCCACCTTGTTTCAGTTCTTCAAAGCCATGTGGGTCGAAAACATTCTGTTGAGCGTACATAACAACACCTAAGAAATATGATTATTAATAAGGTTTTATGAATACTTCCTTAAAAATGTAACTAAATACCCTAATTAAAAGAAACTAACGGGATATATTTTAGATAAGTAATACCAAAGAATCATTCACACTCTTTTAATTCTACTAGGATGCGAAGAAAACTATATCTCTTTTAATTAGTTAGTTTTATATATTTGTTGTTTAATCCATACAACAATTGAGGTATTAAGATGAATTATATCGAAATGTCAAATAACCAAAGTTATCAAAAGCTGAATATTGTGGGAAAATTATTTGTTTTTCAAGGTTTTACTTTCATGATGTTAATATTTACCTATCTCCCAATATTTTTTCTCTCAATGTTAGATCCTGCCAGTTATAATAACTTTAATTATCAAATAGTAGGTATTCCAATACAACTTGTAGAATTATTTATAAGATTTATTGACTATATTTTGTTTATTTTTAGTTTATCGTTCATTATAGTAAGTCTAAATAATTTTCATTATAAAGATGATAGTGAAAGAGCCAAAGGAAAAAACGTTAAAATTTTGTTCATAATTTGGCTTACAACTAGTATTATTCCAATGATAGTATTAGTAATTTCAACTTTTGGATTACTTCCCTCTAATCTCGTTATAATTCAAAGATTTTATTTTTTTAATGCAATATTCGGTTATATCTTCATTGCTATTATCACTTTTGCTTCCATTGGTTTAATACTCGTCTTAAAAAGGGATTTAGAAAATAAGGGAATAGACCTAAGTGCCAATCAAAACGCAATATTATGGATATTTGCTTTGAGAGCCTTGTTACTCTTTATTCTCAATAATATACTCAATATTTCTTTAATAAACCAAATTACTTCAAATTTTGGATTTGTTTATCTTATCAATGCAATAAGTCTAGCAGGATCTGTTACCATCTTAATACTTACAGGGCTAGTTTTGATTAAAGTTAGTGAAAAAGTTCTTCATGGTTTATCTCCTGATTCTTTGAATCGTTACCGCATTTTACCTACAGGAAACTTTTCTGGATCTTATAGTGGTTATCAAGAACCTAAAGCACAGAGTTACTTAGAAGATGAGTCATTTACACTTTGTAAATCATGTAATAATCAAGTAGAAAATGGTCAAAAATATTGTACAGCCTGTGGAGAAAAGATGTAACAACGTTTACCCTTTTTTGATAATTTATACTTTCTTTTCTTTCTTTTCTTTTTTTTCTTTCCTTTCCAATCCTTTCCAATCTTTTCCAAAATTTTTATGGATTGATTTTTTTCATTTCTTTTATTTTTATAATGTCAAATATCGGAATTAGTCAATGGCGGTAAGGGTTCTTCTTTTGCTTTCTGATGAAGAATTATTTCTTTGTTTGAATGAAATATTCTGATAAAAATATGCCCTATGATAACAAGTATCACCGTAAATAATACTTCTGTAGTTATATTTTGGCTAGCATCAAGTATACGTTTAGTAGAATTTGTTAAGTTGCTGAATTCTTTGATTAATATCAAAATTAAAAGAGTTAGTCGATCAAAAAAATAGATGAAAGCAAATGAAAGCAAGAATCTCTTTTCATTTTTGCCTAATGAAACATTCTTTAGGACTGGCGAAGTAGATTTTTCCAAAAAAGTTGTGAAGTTAATAAAAACAAATAGATGAACAAAAGCTATGATAAAAAGCAATATGTGAATGATAATATCTAAAGTTTCTACTGTTCTTGAATTCACATGAGGAAGTGTTATAGCAAGTATTGTTAGAATCAATGAAATAATTGTTAGAAATAGAAAACTGTTTTTCATTAGATCCAAGGTGAAATAGCGATTTTTTTTCGATAATTTGGGTATTACTATAAACTTTTCTTCATAAGAAGGAAATAGTCTTAAACTTAAATAAATACATCCAAAAGCTGCTGTTATCAATAACCACTTTATAAAAATGACAATAAACAATGAAGACTGAAATGAATTAACAAACAAACTTAAGAAAAATTTTAACACAGAATGGGAACTAATAGAGTCAATTAGATTTATTAAAATGACGTTGATAAATACTAAACCTGAGGAAAAAAATGAACTCAATACTAATAGAATTCCTGAAATTGCTAAAAATTTGAAAGTTTGCTCTGTTTGGAAATTAATGTCATTCATTTTTTACACCTTGTTCATAATTTTGTAATTTTCTAACCTTAAAAAGTTAATTATTTGAAAAAAATGGTAAAACGTCATAAATATTACCACAAAGTCTTTTTTTCGATATTTTTTTACTTCGTTAAAATTTTTTTTTCATTTGGAAATGTTTATGAATTAGGCTATCAAGTAAGTTATGATTTACTTGTACAACTATCCTAATACAACAAAAGAAGATTTCAAAGAAACTATCTTTGGAAAAATAATTAACGACCCCTTTCGATGGTTAGAAAACTTAGAAAATACGAATACACAACAATGGATTCAAGAACAAAATAATTTTACTATGGAAACTATTCCTGAACATATTAGAAAGAAAATTGAACAAGAATATCTTCCTTATGCAGACTTTGAATACGCAAATTCCCCATATAGAGCAGGCAAATACTTGTTCTATAAAAGGAAAATGTTACAGAAAAATCAACCAGTTTTAATGGTAAAAAATTTGGAAACGAATGAAAAAAGCATTTTACTTGATCCAAATGAATGGTCAGAAGATGGGACCGTTGCTTTAGATTGGTTTCATCCTTCTAGCGATGGCACTTTAATGATTTATGGTAAATCTTCTTCAGGTGATGAATGGAGTACGCTCTATATCATTGAAACAGAAACACTAAAACATTTAACAGAGGAAATACCAAGAACGAGATATTGCTCGATAGCTTGGAAGAAAGATAATAGTGGATTTTATTATACTCGTTACCCTGAAGAAGGAGAAGTGGAAATAGGAGAAGAAAATTATAATAGAAAGATTTTCTACCATAAGATAGGAGAGAATTATAAAAACGATCCCTTAATAATAGGTGATTTACGCGCAAAAGAGGAATTAATAGATATTTATTCGACCAAAATAGATGGATATTACATAATAACCCGAAGTGTGGATTGGTCGAAAAATGATTGCTACCTCTATAAAGAAAATGGAGATATTATAACTTTAGCGGAAGGATATGATGGATTTTTCAGTTCTTTTTGTGTAGATGAAGATAGAGTTATAATGAACACTAACTATGAAGCTCCAAAAGGTAAAATCATTGCTATTTACTTAGATAATCCTTCTAAAGAGAATTGGAAAACAATAATAGATGAAACTGCAGGAATTATAGCTGCTGTGAGATATAGCCCTGATTATATTATTTTAGATAAAACATTAAATGCCTATGACAATATTTACTTGTACAACTATGAAGGTGAGATGATAACTGAAGTTAAACTCCCTTTTATTGGCACAATTGTAGATTCTCATAAAAAATATGCAGATGATGAGCTATATATAGCCCTAACCTCATTTGTAGCTCCTGATAACATCTATAAAATAGACCTACAAACACAAGAAACAACAAAGATGATCGAACTCCAAACAAATATAGACACAGACAATTACATCATCGAACAACACTTTTACCACTCTTATGATAACACAAAAGTACCTTTATTCTTGATTAGACATAAAGAAACTACCTTAAATACAACTACTCCTTTGATTCTTAATGGTTATGGAGGGTTCAATATCAACTCTTCTCCAACTTATAGATCAGAATTTCATTATGTTTTGGATAAAGGAATAGCAATAGCTGTGGTTAACTTACGTGGAGGTGGAGAATATGGTAAAGAATGGCACGAAGCAGGAAGAAGAGAAAACAAACAGAATGTCTTTGATGATTTCAGTTCTGCTGCAGAATGGCTGATTTCTCATAATTATACCAGTTCAGAAAAACTAGCTGTTTTGGGTGGATCAAACGGAGGATTACTTGTAGGTGCTTTTCTTACTCAACGACCCGAATTAGCTAAAGTTGTTCTTTGTGGTGTGCCTTTGCTAGATATGTATCGTTTCCATAAAT
>CAZEQQ010000197.1:0-5486 GCA_964514425.1 uncultured archaeon | reverse complement strand
TTTTCTCAATGTTTCAATCATTTGGTCGCGGAATATGGATGGGAAATGTTTTATCAGCCTATATATTTTTCATAGCGGGGGAATCCAACATCATTCTTGGACTCACTTCAGCTGCTACGGGTATAACTATGACATTAGCTGTTTTACCAGCAGGATACCTGTCAGATAAAACTCGAAGAGATTATGTCCTAAAAGCAGCAGCAATTGTAGGTATATGTGGAATGGGCTTTTTAGCTTTTGGACAAAGTTTATTGTATATCTTCATAGCATTACTTCTTTGGGGTTTATTTCAAGGGATGAGCCGTCCTGCTGTCGAATCAATTATTGCTGATTCTATAGAGTCAGGAAAGAGGTCAAAAACATATTCATGGTTACATTTAGTTAGACAAGTTGCAATGGCAGCGGGACCATTTGCTAATATTTTCCTCTTTATTGTATTTGGAGATAAATGGGAGATCCACATATTGAGAAATGTGTTATTGATAGGATTGGCTTTAACTCTTATCTCGCTACTTCTTCTCTTTTACTTTAATGATGATAAAAGCCTAACAGATAAAAGTGAATCAATAGCAGAAGAAATGACCTTAAAAGGTCGAAACGCGTTTATTAGGGGAGAAAAAATGGATTTAGCAAAAATCCAAAAACTAATACCAATTTTCCTTTTAGCAAGCAATATAATCATAGGTTTTGGAGCAGGGATGACAGTGAGATTCTTCCCTATCTTCTTTCTCAAAATATACGAGTTAACACCTATTTGGGTACAAGTAATAATGGGAGCAACATTTATTTTTACGGGATTATCAGCTTTATTAGCTCAAAAACTCTCACTAAATAAAGGAAGAGTCATTATACTATTTACTTTTCAGTTAACAGCAACGATATGTTTGTTTGTTTTAGCATTCTATCCTCCACTTATAATTTTAATACCTGTATTCATCCTAAGAGGATCATTAATGAACGCAGGAGAACCATTAAGTAGATCAATATTGATGGACGTTATTCCAAAAAATAGAAGAGGATTATGGAATTCTTTCCAAGCTATAGCATGGGGATTATTCTGGAATTTTTCAGCAGCTCTAGGTGGGTATTTAATAGGGGATAACAATAACTTTAGATTGTGTTTCTTAGTTACTGCATGTTTATACACAGTAGGCATCATGCCACTATTGCCATTAATGTCTCTAGTGGGAGGAGAAAGATACAACAAATTAAAAGAAAAAACAGGAATAATCAACGAAATAAAAGCAGAATAACAAAAAACATTTACAATCGTGATTTCTTGAATGAAAGATTTTTTTGAGGGAACTAAAAATTTAATTATTTACTTTTTTTAATAGAAGACATATTTAGTGTTTTGTGCTATTCTTGAACTATTATTCTTGTGAAATTTGTATTGCCTTTTTGATTAAGTTTTTTAATGAGAATTTAAGAGAAGAAGATAAGAAGTAAATAAAGGGTGATTTTATGAGAAAAGTGAGTATTGTGTCTGTATGTTTAATTCTTATTGTTGGTTGCATGTCTATTATAGCTGGATCTAGTTATGGTTTTCATTCTAGTATCATTAAAGATAGAACATTCAAGTGGGAAATTACAGAAGTAAAGTTTAACTCTTCTTTTCAAGAACAACAAAATATATCTTTACCCTTCGCAAATGGTGATTCTTTATCTGTTAAAGTTATAAAGAACCCTTCAAGTTTTGAGGGAAAAGATTACAATGAACTATTTGAACTTCAATATGAAGAGAATATATTAGTGTATGATAATGAAACGCGGCTTTTTTTGGAAAAGTTTTATAATCTTACAAATTTCCATGGTTTTATCGTTCCTTTGACAATAAATAATACATCGTATATGGATACCCTATCAAAAGAATTTTTATCCGCTAAATCGTCTATAGACCACATTATCATAACTATTCCTTATGTTGAAGGAGCTGTAAAATACATTTACGATGAAAATGTTTTGAGTTTAACTATCTCTCTCACATTCACGTATCTTAATTCAACTACAACATATAAGTCATTGATCGAGTACAGTACTAGTAGTGGATTTATGAACAGATATTTTATTGATTATGATAATGCTACTAATAGCAAAAATTGTCATTTCAAACTTGACCTACTTAATCTTAATGTAAACTATCTTCCCTTTAATCTCCATCTTGAGTGGGTAAGTGGTGTTCTTTCTTTACTTATTATTACCATAGTTTCAATACGAAGAAAAACACCTAAATCTTAAACCATTTTCTAATGATTGTTGTCTTGTTATTGCTATTATTATCATCCTTATTCTGTTATTATGTTTATTAAAAATAGGAGTTAGGGAGAGATTATCTCCCCAAAGATTCAGAATGGTGAGCAGAATCTACTATTTAATTCTTTTTTCAGTATATAAAAGTAAGAGATTTAATGGGAAAAAGAGTGTAAAAGATTTTCTTTGTCTTTTTAATAGAAAAATTTCATTTTGTATCAACTAGACATCTTCCATCTTTTATCCTATCTACGATTGCTTTTTGCTTTCTTTCCTAACATATTCAGTAAAGGTAAAACTACAAGGATAGTAAAGAAAACAACGTCAGTAGTTAGATTGAGTGTCCACCCATTAGGGCCGTCATCCTCAGAGCCATATCCTGCTGCTTGTAACCATTCTTTAGCTTTTTCCAAATTATAATAATATTTTATGATATCATTGTTATACCAATAATATTGGATCGGGAAAATAGGACTATCGCCAATTATAAACGTTCCATCATGCAAAACATTATTCATTTCAACTTTATCTATGGCATAACTAATAGCTTTTCTTATAGCAATTCCTTTCGTATATTCTTCTTTACCTTCAGCAGTTACCCACTCATAATTATTACTTCCTCCTATAAATTCACGACTAATATTAAAAACGATTGAACTATAAGCTATGCTCAATCGAGAATGGTATTCGAAGTCAGGGTCGGGATGCATCGTATTTTGTATAGGCCAATAATTGAAATACATTATATCTAATTTGCCTGCTTTGAACTCATTTAAAGCTGTAGTGTAATTATCAATAAAGCGTACAATAATGTTTTCGATATCTAAAGTTTGAGGTTGTCCATCAATGGCACCAATACCAAACCAATAAGGAGATGCTACTAACTCTGTTTGTGATGTGGGGATAGCCCAATCGAGCATATATTTACCTGTTCCAAAGGCCATAGAACTAAAATTTTGCCATTGTTCCGTATCTGTTACATCATCTACTCCAATGAATTGAAGATGACCATTTTTACTGGTCATTGTTGTTGTATCAGTAGAGTTTAAGAAGAATTCAGGAAGAAGACTATAGTTCAAGTGTTTCCAGAAAGGAGCATAAGGCACGAGTTCTTCAGTTGTAGGTTCGCCATCAATAGTTATAACAAAGTTGTAGTCATCCTCTGCATAAATATTTCTTAACCAGTCAAATCTCTGATTATGAACACTAAAAGGAGCAGTTAATGCATAAAGAGTAAAAAGAACATCTTTAGTAGTAACGAGTTGATTCGTACCATTACTAACCTCACCCTTTAAACCAACCATTAAAGTAGCTTCACTGAGAGAACCACTAGTAGCATTTCTGCCCGTTAAGTCATAACTTGGATTCCAGTACATGTCATCTCTAATCGTGAATCTTATTCTATTGTCATCGATCCATTCCCAACCGTGGATTAAACCAGTCTTGAAAGGTTCAAACTCTGGACTCATTTTTAAAATAGGTTCATAGATAAATGATTGGATGAATGAACTTGAGGGATCAAGAGAGAAAATAGGGTTCAATTCAGTCCATTGTGCTTCATGAGTAATAAACTCATTCGTGGATTTTTGACCAGTGTGTAAACCTTCCCAACTCATGTAGGGTAAACTTTCTACTAACCCCCATCTGTTATCATAACCTTGTAAGTTTGACCATGTGCCAGAATAGTTACGAGGACTGTATAAAGGAATCATAGGAATAATTTTGTCCATCATGAGTTGTTGCCAATTATAGTAATGTTGTTGTCTTTCTTCAAGGTCCATTATTTTCACTCCTTCATCAATCATGTTTTCACTTTCATTACAGTAGGGTATTTCCTTATTGATCCCAAAAATGTTCATACTGGATTTTTCCTTATACATACTTGAAATAACAGAGGGGTCTTCATTTCCCATATGGTATGTAACAAAAGCCATATCATACTCGAAGCCAGAAGGAATGGGGGGTAAAGATATAATAGGGTCAGGTTCAA
This sequence comes from uncultured archaeon, assembly GCA_964514425.1. GTDB lineage: Archaea > Asgardarchaeota > Heimdallarchaeia > Heimdallarchaeales > Heimdallarchaeaceae > CAZEQQ01. The sequence continues at coordinate 1,246 of CAZEQQ010000197.1, read as the reverse complement.
CTAATATCAAATTAACCTCTATTCCTAGTTTGGCTAAAAAGTTTGCAATAAAAACCCCATAATCATGACCAATAGTACCTGAATAAGCTAAATAATCTAATTGTGCAATAGTTGCACTTGGTTCATAAGTACCAGAATGAATTGTTAATGTACTAAAAGCAATAAGGGAAGTTATCATTGCAGTCAAAAGTTGTCTTTTTCTCATTTTACTATTTCACCCATAAATATCAATTTACACATTATACTATTAGTATACAATTTAACCATTATTCAATGTACTTGGATTAGTTGCACAAACACTTATAAACATTTATCCACTAAAAAAGAGATTAACAGACAATTTACCAATTATTCTTTTGTTTTAAGGGTTAAAGTTAAGTTTTTTATTTTATCTAACAGCAAAATAAAGCCCCCTTCCGATAGGGACTACTTCCTTTTATCTTGTGAAATAAACAAAATTGCAAAGAAAAAAGATAGAACAACTTTCGTAGTAAATAATGGACTATCCGACCTAAAAGAGAATTAATGGTAAAGAAGAGTATTATGACCCTGTAGCTAAAAAGAATCAAAAAATTAGCCAGAACATTTTGTTTCAAAGCTATTTTTATATTCGTAGAAGGGTAAAATATCTTAATGAAATACAAAAGGTTAGGAAATACAGGAATAAAGATATCTTCGTTCATATTAGGAACAATGCAGTTCGGCTGGAGAATAGAAAAAGAAGAATCCTTCAAAGTTATGGACAAAGCTCTAGAGTTAGGAATAAATTGCTTTGATACTGCGGATATATACAGCTATTGGGCAGATAATAGTTATCGTGGGAAAAGTGAGGAAATAATAGGCGAATGGTTAAAGAATAGAGGAGCAAGAGATGACTTGATTCTAGCAACAAAGTTTAATGGTCCAATGTCAGAGGATATTAATAACAAAGGGTTGAGTAGAAGGCATACTCACCAAGCGATAAAGGGAAGTTTAAAACGTTTACAAACAGATTGGATAGATCTTTACCAAATACATAGTTTTGATAATGACACACATATTGAGGAAACATTACATACACTGAATAATTACGTAAATCAAGGAGTTATCAATTATTTAGGAGCATCTAACATTCACCCATGGCAACTCGTAGAATCTTTTTGGGTAAGTGAAAAATATGGTTATAGAAGATTTGAAACAATTCAACCACCATACACATCTCTATAATTCTTTCCAATCTTGCCACAAAGGCGGAAAGAATACTGAG
>CAZEQQ010000196.1:0-5511 GCA_964514425.1 uncultured archaeon | reverse complement strand
CCTAGCTCTTTTTGACCAATTATAAGTACGTATCTATTAATGATAAGACTTACAATGACCATAGAGTATATGGTGTTTGCCAAATCGTAAAAAGACCAACCTAAAACATTTTTACGTGTAGTAACCTGTTCTACTTCTACACGATCATCAGTATCATCATAAAGGTTGTTCTTGCTTTCACTTTTGCTTGTTTCAGATGACATTAATTTATTTTTTTTAGAATAGTTTAAAAAATTTGTTCAAAATCTAAAAATTTAGGAAAATTTAAAAAATGCTAGCATTTTGTAGTGATGATTATAGAGGAAATGCAAAATGAGCCAAAGAAAAATAGGTCCAATAGTTATTATTAGAACACTATTAATAACAGCTCTACTAACATCATTTTTTATAACTACTGTTTATGCAGAAAATAACGGAAAGGTTATAGCAGCAACGAGAGATCTTTTCAAACAAACTACAGTAACAATTGAAAATGGTGATTATTATGCTATAATGGTAAAAATAGAACCATTTAACACATATGTTTTGGAATTTAATTCGAGTAAACATGTGGATTTTATTTTACTCGACCATGCCAATTTTGAAATTTATAACCAATCTGTTGTAGAGAAAACGAGTTTGTCGTATGAAATAGTTGAGAACTATAATTACACTAATGTCACAGAACAACAAACTAGTTTTCAGATCGAATATACCCCAGAAACTATTAATGATGCTTTATTCTATTTCACTCTAGATAACTCTGAATATGTCCCTGGTGGTGTTTCAGGTGTTGATGACTGCGAAGTTACTTTATATTTGTATTTAAGCATTGAAGGAGCTTCAGGTTTCAGTTTCCCATTTACTTTACTAATTTTTGGTCTATTTACAGTAATCTATAAATACATTGTAAAACGAAGATAAAATTATCTTTCAAATTTTATTTTCCAATAATTTGTTATTACTTCAGAAAAACGGAGTAAGGTTGTATAAGTAGGAACAATTACTAAGTCTTGTTTAACCTCGATACTACTTTTTTCTCCTAACAATCCTTGAATAAAAAGTTTCATTGTAAGGGGTAGTAATTCTAAATTATATCCTCCCTCTAATACACAAACTACTTTTCCTTGGCAAACTTTTTCTGCAAGAGAAGAAATGATATAAGCAGCTTCTTGATATATTTCAGGGTTTAATTCAAGTCCCCCCAAAACATCTCCTTCTAATCCATCAAAACCTACAGAAACTAAAATAAATTCGGGTTGAAAAGCTTCAACTACAGCCAAAGTTTTTTGGAACAAATATAACCAATCATTTCCGCTAGTACGAGGGATTATTGGGACATTAATGTTATATCCTGCTCCTTCTTTTTTCCCTACTTCTTCTATGTATCCCCTTCCAGGATAGGAATAATGAGGATGGAGATGAATAGAATAGAATAAGACATCTTTTCTTTCATAGAAAATATCTGAGGTTCCATTTCCGAAGTGATTATCTATATCAATAATGGCTACACGTGAATAAGATTTAGTGGTCATTAACCATTCTGTTGCAATAGCAATGTTATTGAAAAAACAGAACCCTCCTGCATTTTTAGCTGAAGCGTGATGTCCTGGAGGTCTAACAAGAGCAAAACTTTTTTGTGCTTTTCCTTCATGAACCATAGAAACAGCTTGAATTGCTCCGCCTACAGCTAATTTTGCAACCTCAAAGGTATATTCATTTAATACATTTTCATACTCCAAAACTCCTCCCCCTCTTTCAGATATTGTTTTTATTGTATCCAACAATTTTTGTGTGTGAACTAAGCAAATTACATTTTCTTCTATTTCTAAAGGAGGTAACACCTCAATTTGTTGTTTTAAGTTCTCTTGAGCACTTTTTATTCCTTCAAGTAGAGGATCTAACCTTTTTGGTGATTCAGGATGAGATAGAAACATGAAATGTTTCTTATACTCTTCTGAATATATGATAGCAAGAGGTAAAGAGAGAGGTGGAGCCATTACATCATATTTCTAATCATAGCTTATATCATTTTCTCATTTTCAAGAAAAATTAAAAAGAAATCCTTATATTGCATACTAAAAGTTTCTCTATAATTAAACATTAAAGGGTTATTTATGACATTTTTAATAGATGTAGGATTAGCATTTCTTTTTGCAGCACCAATACTTGTTTCCAATGCTTTCCCCTCTCTTTTGGGTGGCGGTTATCCTATTGATGGGTACAAAAATTTCCGAGATGGAAGGAGAATTTTAGGTAATCATAAAACCATTCAAGGTTTTTTAGCAGGATTACTCGGGGGTTTTATTACAGGTATAGTTGTTTACTTCATCATAAATGACACTCTTACCCATCGCTATGGCGACATGGGTTTTCGTTATCCTCCTTTAGTGATAGGATTAGCTATGGCATGGGGATGTAACTTTGGAGATATGTTTGGTTCATTCATTAAAAGAAGGATTAATATTCGTTCAGGAGGAAGTTTTCCAATTTTTGACCAATTCGGTTATATTGTTTTTGGACTGTTGTGGAGTTGGCCATTTTTTGTTTATATTCCTTGGCAATTTTGGATCACACTTCTAGTTATTGCTCCTCTTCTTCATATAGGCTTTAATGTTTTAGGTTATTTCATTAAAGTAAAGGATGTTCCTTGGTAATTACTATTTTTTTAAAGTTTGTTTAGAGATGTAAGATAGGCAAATTTATATATTCTACTATCTCTCGTTTACTGACAAATTTGATAAGTAGTGAACGATGAAATCGACTTCTAACAATCCAGAATGTACAACTACATGTCTCTCTTTTCGCTGTAGTAAAAGAATGCTTAAAATAATTAAAAAAGGCAGTGAGAAGCAGTATTACTGCACAATGGACGACTTTGATTGTATTGGCTCTATGTGTAGATATGCCACTTGCAATGAAAAAAAACTGTCTGATAATGGGAAATGTTTGAAACAAACACCTGCTGTTTTGAAAGCAAAACAAACCAAAGCTCCCAGTGTAAGTCCTTACGAATATTCTGAAAATACTAATACTAATTTAAATGATAGGCTACAAAAGAAGTTACATAGAAAAGTTAAGCAATTATAGAGAAGCAGTTAAATACCTCTAGTGAACATATTTTTATAATACACACAAGAGGTTTCTTTATGTTTTCACCACCAATACAACCTTCTCAAGATAGAAAGCTATATGCTTTTGGTATTCCAAGCTTAGATGAAATGTTAGGAGGAGGAATAGCTTCAGGCTCAAATGTTCTTATTGAAGACGAGATAGGAGCGGAAGCTAATCCTTTCATATTGCAGTTTCTAGCTGAAGGAGTTAGAGCTGGGGAATACGGGTATATTGTTTCCACAGAATACCCTTACAAATACTATCAAAATATGCTTACAGGATTAGGAGTAAATCCTGATATGTTAGCAGCAACAGGGAGACTTAAGTATATTGATGCTTTTACTAATCCTTTTGGAACAACAGATTTAAGGACAGATCAGTTGGCAGTAAAAAATTTAAGTGCACCAAGAGAGGTTAATGAAGTAATAAGAAGAGCATTTCTTCATGTTCAGAATCAAGAAGTAATAAAGAGGGGGATTATCAGTTCTCTTTCTTCTATTATCTATGCAGTGGAAGAATCGAAAAAAGTTCTCTTTTCTTTCCTCCAAAATAGATTAGCTTCTAATCAAGAAGATGGAAGTGTAACTGTATTCAGTCTCCATGCAGACGCACATGAACCTATATTAGTACGAGCAATTGAACATTATTGTGACGTTACTATAAGGGTAAGACAATCAAAAACAAAGGTAGAACGCCCTATCACAGAAGTTTCGGTTCTTAATGTAAAAGGCAAGCCTGAATTGGCTGGTGGAGAACCCGCACTATTTGAATTTATTTCAGGTAAAATTATACCTTACTATGAGGAGGAAAGGTTCTAACCTTTTCCTTCATTATAATTATTAAAACAAAAAGGTTAAGGTTTTGAAAGAAGAAAAGAGAATTTAACTTCTAGTTGCCTCTAATTCTTCAGATTTTTTTATCATTAAACGAGTAAGGTCATAATAGATTTCATTGATAAGTTGACCATTTTTCGCAGAAACTTCATAATACGGGATACTGTCAAGAGAATACTTTTGTGCCAGAATTTTTGCTTTTTCAATTGCTTCTTCCTTAGAAATAACTCTCTCATCAACCATATCTACTTTATTCCCAATCATTATAGCAGGAATAATTTCTCCATCACAATTAGAGTAAACTTCCTCAAACCATTTTTCTACGTTATTGAAACTTTCTTGATTGGTTATGTCATAAACGACCAAAACTCCAAAACTTCCACGATAATAAAGTGGTCTGACATAGCTGAAACGGTCATGAGACCCTGTGTCCCATAATTGCAATTTGACTGTTCTCTTATCAATTTCTATATCTTTAACTGAAAACTCCACACCGATTGTTGGAAGATATCGCTCTTTGAAAGTACCAGTGGCGAAACGAATGGTGATTGAAGTTTTGCCCACGTTTGGATCACCGACAATAATCGTCTTAAATAACAAATCGAATAGCACTCTTATCATATTCATTACAAACACTAAGAATTTAAAACTATGTAAGTATTCCACCCCTTTTTCGTTTCATGACATTTAATAGAGGATGAATCGTAAGAAGAGGGGATATTACAAAGGTTTATGGGGAAGGAGGAGAAAAGTGACGAGGTTATGAAACACGATCCCCTCAAAGAAAAGGAAAAGAGTCTTCTACAACGAGTTGCGGAAATGGAAAAATATATCGTGCAACTCGAAAAGAAGAGTGAGAAAATGGAACAAGAAAATGAGGGGTTACGACAACAAGTAGCAAGGGTAGAAGAACAACACAGAACTTTGCAAGAACAACATACAACCTTGCAAGAACAACATACAACCTTGCAAGAACAACATACAACCTTGCAAGAACAACATACAACCTTGCAAAAACAATACAGAACCTTACAAGAACAACACAAAACCTTGCAAAAACAACTAACGGTCTTCTTATCACCACATGTTCCCTCTTCAAAACAGTTGAATCGCGAAAAGAAGCAAAAAAGGGGGAAAGAAGAATTCCGTAAGTCTTCATCGTCAAAGAATGTACGAGGAGGAAGCAAAAAAGGGAAAGAAGGGGTATTATGGGACAAAGAAGCGGATAAAATTGTTCCGCACTTCGTGAATGAGTGTAAAAGATGTGGAACACCCGTGCAAATAGAACAGAACACACTTGACCACATAAAAAGAATCGTAGAGTGTCCAGCTCTCATCTCTCTTGACATAGAAGAGCATCACAACTATAAATTTAGCTGCCCTACCTGTCAGACAACAACTTATGCGGAGCAGGCAACTCTTGATAACATTGCGTTAGGACCGAATTTTCTCACCTTCATTACTACCCTCCGTGTTCGAACAGGAGCAAGTTTTGAAAAAATTAGACAGATTGTGTATGATCTAACTCATGTCAACTTTGGCGTATCTACCCTTCATCGCGGGTTAACTGCAGTAACAACCCTTT
>CAZEQQ010000195.1:0-5513 GCA_964514425.1 uncultured archaeon | reverse complement strand
ATATTATCGGAGTTTCTAAAGTTCCTAATTCATTTACTTGTATCAACCCTGCTGTTTTTCCAAACCCATTCATAACAAAAGAACCGGCCAATAGTTTTTCTTCAAACATATTTCCGTTATGAGGGACTATAGCAGTTACGCCTGTCCGTATTGGTCCTTCTCCCACGATTAATTTTCCCTCTCCTTCCCAAAGAGTTGTATGTCCTACTTTGACCCCTGGGACATCAGTTATCAGATTTTTTCCTCCTCTTGGAAGTTTACCTATTGCAACATCATACTCATGCAATCGTTTCATATAATAAAAAGAAAGTTTACAGTTTTATAGTTATCTTATTTTTGCTTAAACAAAGTTAAGTATGAAATCATAATTTCAGTGAACTACAATAAAAATATACTCCTCAGAATATGCAATTAGAACATTCTGAGGGGAAAAGGGGATATTTAATGACAGGGTCCTTTTCCTTCACAGTGACAATCTTCTTTGTGATCACATTCTTTTGTTTCTTCACAATGTTTCTGAACAACTTCAGATTTTTCTTTACAGCAACAATGCTCTTTTTTTATTGGATCAGTCATAATATTTCCTCGTTTTTTGATAATTACTTCCCCACCACATTCTTTATAAATTTATTCAATCTCCCCTCTATAGCAATGTTTTAACTTAATAGTTAAATCATGCACAGGAAGTTACTATTATGTCAGATAGTATTTGTGATTGTTCGAATAAAAACATGGTTTTAGGCCCTTATTGTTTTCATAAAGCTGAGCCTTTTCTTGAGTTCATGAACGCTAAATGGGCCTTCCACATTCTTTCCATTTTTGAGCGTTTTGATGACGCTATACGCTTTAGCACGATAGAAGAGGAACTCAAAAACACTGGAGCTAACTTTAGTCCCAGAACACTTACATCACGGTTAAAAGAAGCAGAAAAGTTAGGATTAATTCATCGAACAATTTATCCTGAGATTCCACCCAAGGTAGAGTATCATTTGACTGAAAAAGGTAAATCTTTTCATTCAGCTGTTAAACCTTTACTCAAATGGATTGTTTCTTGCCAAGGATATAAAACATGTAAATGTGACAATTAACCAATCCTAAATCTGTAGGGTTTTCAAAAAAAATAGTAGGATTGAGCATGTATTTCTACTTACTCTATCCTAGTTTTTCTCATATGGCAGATGAGCAGAATTATGGTGTCAGTTAAAATGATCTAATTGTCTTAAGAATTTTCGATATTCATAGTAGTCCAATTCTTTCATCTTTATATTTTCTTCAACTATGAAAAATTTGAACGTGTTAACATGGTAACATTTCGAACATTCTGTTTGCATCACATCATACTTGTAACCATCTTCCATCGTATAATGTTTATCCACAGGTTTGTTAGTTCCTTTCTCTTTACAAACTGGACAATAAACACTATTTAATGCATCTAACTCTTCTTTCTCCTTATCAATAGGTATGATAAATTTTGTTTTTTCTTTCTTCAAACAAAACACCATATGTCACATATGTAAAAAAACTATATAATATTTGTCCAATTGTCCCAAGCATGTTTTTTTATTATCGCTCTTTTAGGGCCATTTAAGCCTTAATGAATGTGTTTAAAACATTTGATTAAAGCAATAAAAATAAGGTTTTAACTCAGAAAGAAAGGTTAATTGATTTTAGAGGATTTAGTATAAAATAATCATCAGAATCTTTCCACTTATTTTTGCTAAAATCGTAATTTTCGTCATAAAACCAATAAACACTTGAAAATTTTCCTCTTAAACTTAGAACATAGATCTTTGATTTTTCGAAAAGTTCCCAAGTATTAAATGCCAAGTCGTTTGCTTGAGCAGAACTTAAAGAAATCCACATTAAGAATTTATCTTCTCCAATTACATCAAAAACGAAATTAAAAGGAGGAGGAGACTGTTTTATGTGTTGATATATTTTACCCATTATTGGTTTTGAGACGTTTTCAACGACCATAAGGTAAGTTTCAGTAAGATCGAAAGTAAATCTATCATAAATGATTCTTATTGTCTCAACATAATTCTCAAGTACATGATTGTACTGCCTTGAAATTTCTGACTTACTTAAAGAATACTTTTTTTGTAAATCAGTTTGTTTGATTGATGCATTAGCTGTTAAATCGCGCAGTATTTTTAAATGTAATTCTTTAATGTCACCATTATATGTTGTTTTAATGGAAGTATCTAGTTTTTTCTTTGTTTCCAATCTTTGTAAGTTCATAAACCATTTTTTCCATGAAAAATCCCAAGTTGACGTGTTTAAGTCGAATTTTTCTACATTAAAAAAAGATCTAACTTTTTTTCCTGTACTACAATATAGCTCAAAAGAAGATACTAACCCCTTTTTTTCTAAAATTTTAAATAGTTGTTCTAATTTTTTTTCTCCTTGTTTTGGGACATCAAATTGCATAAATAAACCAAAATTTCCTCCAAATAATCTTGAACGATATGTTGTATACGGGTGATTATTACATAAAACTTCCAATTGTTCTACGTTCTTGAGTTTATTTACAAAAGCGATTATACTACATCTTACTAACCCTAATGCTTCGGGTTTGTACACTGCCATTGGTGTTTTTATTATTCCTTGCTCCTTTAGTAGTTGTAATCTTTTCTTTACTGTTGGTCGCGATGTTTTTAATCGCTCTGCCAGTTCAGAAATGGACATAGAAGGGTTCGCTTCTAAAGCTAAAAGCAAAGCGAAATCCTTCGTTGTCACCTTACTACTAAGGTTCATAATTTTCACATTCCGGTTATAGAAAGACTAATTGTCCTATTAAAGGTTCAGTTCCTTCGTGTTGTCCAGGTGGGTCGAATACTAATGATTCATAACCGCTCATCAATTGGAATTTTGACATAACAGTTACAGTAATAGTAACAATATACCAACCTGATTCAGTTGCATGGTTATAGAAATACATTCTTAAGTCATAATCCCCAGTCCCAAGTCTGAAAGTGTAGTCATATGTGTAAGAGGTAGTTGAGGGCAATTCAAGGTATATTGATATCAGCAAATGAATTGACGAATACGCTGTTATTATCCTCATAAAAAAATCAGATATGACATCATTTTCTAATCCATCCCCTTCTGCGTCAGTATAATAAGCATCTACAATATAAAATTGGACATAAGTATTCTCATCTTCCAAGACTGCAGCTATTCCACTCGAAAATGGAGCTAGAACGACCATAAAGAGTAATGTGAACATTATAGCCCTTTTTTTGGATAGTACTTGCATAATAAATGATTCTTTTCCAGATATTTAAACACTGTGCAAAAGGTAAAAAATAGTCAAAATATTTTCCAATAGTCCCAGATGATTTCTACATTAATGTTTTTCACCTAAAAGGGGATAGATAGGTTAGTTCTTCTTTAATTCTAGTTTTTCTTGGATATAATTATTTATGAAATCACATTCAGCTGGTGTCAATTTATAGTGGTTATATAGGATATTATCAATGATTTGATCATTTTCTTTGAAACTAGTTTCAGAACAATTTTCCGTTAGTAGTGTTTTAACACATCTTTTTAGTCTTTTTTTCTCCTCTTCGTTTAATGAGGGAAAAGGAATATTTTCCATATAGTTTGTTAAATAGTGAAGATATCCTCCTGAAACATGTGCTCCTGAAAAAATTATTGAGTAAAAGTAACTAATCACTTTACTATTTAGAAAAGCTAAGAGGATTTCCTCATCTATTCCTTCATTTCTTGCTTTTTCTTTTGTTTTAATGATTAAGAAGATATCCTTACAAATATAGTTTTTTTCATCTATTGTTGCACGTATTCTTTTACTATTTTGGCAAATTATTATCTTCTTTCCTTGAAATAATGATAAGGGAGGAAAACCATTCCCTATTTTCTTTGCTTTCATTTGATCATATAGAAGATAGTATCCTTCCCATTGTAATTTGTAACGTTGTATTTCTTTGTTTCCTCCATATTTTTTCCCTCCTAAAAATTTCAAATATGTTTCATCTTCCTTTGGTTTTTCTTTTCCCACAAATTGTTCTCTCACTCCTCTTTTATGAAAACTAACTGCCCAATTTATCGTAACATAATCTTCCAATTTTCCTTTTGAGTTGTGTATTATAGAATTCAGTATATTCCTTTCTACTTCATTTGTAGGAAAGAAAAATAGAATTTTGTCCTTTGTTAAACTGAATACTTCTCTTTCAACTTTCACTATTTTTTCATCTGGTATATTGTCAAGACTATTAATAGAACTTACCAAGTTTATCTTTTCTTTTTCAAGTCTATCTTTTCCTAAAACGAGTATTATCGGGTAAACACTTGCACTTTCAAATATTGGTAAATGGGAGACATCTGCAATTTGCTCTATTAAATTATATTCTAACCACATATTCCTTATTCTTTTCCCATAATTACAAGCTAGAATTTTATTTGGGATAATATAGCCCATCTTTCCTTTCTTAGAAAGCAAATCCATTCCCATTTTAATGAAACAAACAAATATGTCAAAACTTCCACTTAAAACATTAGAATAGTGTGCTTTGCAGATGCTTTTTGTTTTCGCATCCATTTTTTTCATTTCTATATATGGAGGATTACCTACTATAAACTCGAAACCATCGAGAAAGTTTCCTTTTCTATTTTTTATATCTAATATCGTCTTATTTTCTCCTTCTGCTAGGTCTATTGAATTAGTTCGGTATATATTGATTGTAGGAAATTTGTAAGTGATGTCTTTTTTATATTGTTTCTTGTAATAAGGAAGAAGCAGAATGAGAATGTTTACCTTTGCCAAAAATATAGCGAAATTATCTTGATCCAAACCATATATACTCTTTAATGTTGTTTCTAGTATTTCTTTTTCACTTTCCTTACCTTTTTCTAATTTTGTTATTAGACGTTTAGTAGCTTCAAGAAGAAAGACACCTGTTCCACATGATAGGTCAATTATTTTTTTTCCTTCAATGTTTTCTGTTTCTTTGTAGTTTACGTTATCTAAGATATATTTTACTACTTCAATAGGAGTATAAAATAACCCTACAAATCTTTTTGTTGTTCTTGTTAGAAAAGATTGGTACAACTCTCCAAAAAGATCTTCCTTTTTTAGTTCTATTCCTTCGTTAATTATTTCTATTACACTCATCCACTCTTCTTTAGAATATAAACTGATGTATTCTTTATACTCTTGAAAAAATGGAAATAACTCGTATATTTTTCTCCATGCATTTTTTATTACACCGTTTTCTTTCAACTCTTCTTCAAATAATTCTTTTATTTCTTGGAATTCACCCACAATATACCCCAAAATGATGAGTACTAGAATTTGTATGTCTTTATTACTTTCCTCTCCTTTCTTTATTGAATTTCTATTATTGTTTTTTCTTTCTTTATTATGCCCACCTTCGAGAAATTCTAGTATACTTTTCAATGTCCTTCAACTATTTCCTACTTCTGTTTCACTTATTTTCCCTCTATTCTTTTATCTTTCTACTCCTTTCTTCTTTTTTTGCATTTAGTTACAT
>CAZEQQ010000194.1:3259-5519 GCA_964514425.1 uncultured archaeon | reverse complement strand
ACTAGACAATAGTCTTCTTGAAATCAAAGAAAACTTGAGTTTATGGGAAAAATCTTACTCTATGGTCACGACTGATGAACTAAAGGAATTAGCCCAAAACATAATAGACCAAATCATGGAAGATTTCATCAATACTGTCGACTATTTATTTGATCTTGGAATAAATTTTACAGCTCAAACTCATCTAAGCACTAATATCAATCAGTCTCAATTTGACAGTATTGAGAGTATTTTCCATATTTTGTTGAGAAAGCAACAAGAAATTCTTTTAACCTATGACTATCTTAATCTATGGGATAAATTAGGTCTCATAGCTGACAACATGGGTTTACTTCCTACTGCTGAAAAATTTTATAAAATTTATTTATCTCATAATGAGAATGCCTTTAGAGTGTGGAATAATCTTGGTATAGTTTATTACAAGATGAAAAATCTTACCGAAGCTGAAAGATGCTACTTGAAAGCCATAAAGATTAATAAGAAATATATCTATCCTTGGACTAATTTAGGACTAATCTATGAATTTTTACAACGGTATGAAGATGCAGAGTTTTGCTATTTACATGCTCTTGAGTTAAATAAAGAAGATCCTGATTTGTGGTTTAATTTAGGGTTGGCTTATTATCATTTAGATAAAGTTATTGAATCTGAAAAATGTTATAAAATGTCTTTAGAATATAAGAAAGATAATGTCTATGCTATACATAACCTGGCTGTCTTACTTTATGATCAAGGTCTCTATGAAGAATCAGAGTCTTTCTACAAAAAAGCATTAGAATTGAAACCTGATTATGCTATCGCTTGGTCCAATCTTGCCTTATTGCACAAAAAACAAGAGAAATTCGAAGAATCTGAAAAATGTTATAGAAAATCTTTAGAATATAATAGTAATGATAAAGAAACTTGGAGAGGGTTGGGCTATCTTTTAGAAGAAATGTTTAGATTAGACGAAGCTGAAGAATGTTTTAAAAAAGCAGAAAAATAATCAGAACAATTGAGTGTCGTGTGAAAATAAATCAGTTTGCATTAGATGTCATTTGAACTCCTATTTAGGTTCAAGCTCTGTTCGCCCATTCTTAATCTTGACAATACTCTTCAATGTTTTTTGGTACATAATTTAAGATTTCTTTTGCATAATTTTGACGAATAGAGTTTAATGATACCAGCTTTTCTTCTTTCAAGATATACCAATACATCCATCCATTGTTCGCTTTCTTATTTAACAGATAAGCGCTGATACTATGAATAGACCCAACTTTACCTTGATACTCTATTGACCCATCAGCTAAGATTTTTACTTTATACTCTTTGTTTTTCGAAAAAAGACATTCTCCCGCTTTAATGTATCCCGATTCGAGTAGAAAACCAAAAGGTATTTTTGGAGGCTTTTGTTCAACTATCTGTTCTAATACTTCTTCATCAAAAGCTGAAATATTTGATATTCTTAACTTTGTTGCTTCAATATAAGCAGGTTCCAATTCAAATCCAATAAAGTTTCTTGCTAATTTTTTTGCTACAACAGCAGTTGTCCCACTTCCCATGAAAGGATCTAATACTACATCTCCTTTTTTTGAAGTTGACAGTATGATACGATAGAGTAAAGCTTCAGGTTTTTGAGTAGAATGCACTTTTTGTCCATTTTCCTTAATCCTTTCTTTTCCACTACAAATAGGAAAATACCAATCACTTCTCATTTGTTTATCATCATTGGAAACTTTCATAGATTTATAGTTAAAGAATGCTTTACTCTTTTCTGTTTTAGAACACCATAAGAGAGTTTCATGGGCATTAGTGAAACGTGTCCCTTTAAAGTTGGGCATAGGATTAGATTTAATCCAGATGATGTCATTTAATATCCAAAAGCCAAGATCTTGCATTATTTTTCCAATACGAAAAATGTTATGATATGAACCAATAACCCAAATACTACCTGTTGGTTTTAAAACCCTTTTACATTCGCTTAACCACTTCTCTGAAAAATCATCATAATGAGTAAATGTTTCGAAGTTATCCCAATGATCATTAACAGTATTGACTTTTGATTGATTAGGTCTGTAAAGTTCATTCCTTAATTGTAAATTATAAGGCGGATCAGCAAAAATTAAGTCAATGGAATTAGATTCCAGCTTTTTCATACCTTCAACACAATCTTGCTGATAGATTTGGTTAACTTCCATAGAGGAAAAATCTATTTAGATTATATATACACTTCTCTCATTAAGTTTCATCAAAATCTAAAATAATATCTCGTACTAATCTA
>CAZEQQ010000194.1:253-3249 GCA_964514425.1 uncultured archaeon | reverse complement strand
GAATGTTTCAATTAATTTCGTTTTCACTAATGAATTGGTATGCAAATACCTAGTAAAAAATTTAAGGATATCCTCCCAAAAAAGTTGTGCTCAAAAGTGTAATTGATTTTAGTTGATTTAACAAATTAGTAACAACAATGTTAACAAAAGTTTTATACCACTTAAAATACCGATAATCGATAGCTTAAATGGTAAAAGCGCGTAATGTTAAAATAAAATCTATGATATTTCTATCCTTTGTGTTAATACTTTTAGCTTCAATTAAAGCTTTTATAGGGTTCTACACAAATTCTTATGCTCTTATTTCAGATGCTGTACAATCAAGTGCAGATTTAGTTGTAGCTATTGTCTCACTCATTGGATTAATTATTGCAGCAAGACCTCCTGATAAGAACTTCCCATATGGATATTATAAATTAGAAAATCTTATTACATTATTAATTTCATTAGGTTTGTTTTATACTGTATTTAACTTGGTATTAGGAAGTATTAGTCGTTTTAATGAAACAACACTTCTAAATCAACCTTTTTTAGCTATGGGAACAGCAGTTTTATCAATAGTAGTACAATTATTTTTAGGATTATATTTATTGAAAGTAGCTAGAGTGTATAACTCTCCCACTATTGAAGCTAATGGCAAAGATAAAATTTCAGATACACTCATTTCAAGTGCAGTTCTCCTATCGTTAATAATGACTTATTTTAAGGTTCCATACTTTGAATCAATTGTCACTATTTTTATTTCTCTCATAATTGCACGATTAGCACTCTCAATTTTAAAAGATTCTCTGCTTAGTATTTTAGATGTAAATGATACTAAATTACAAAAGGAAATTGCAGATCTTATATCTAACATAGACGAAGTGCTTATATGTACAAAGTTACGAGTAAGAAAAACGGGCGGTTACTATGTAGGAGATTGTGAGATTGTCATTGAAGAAACATTAGATGTAGGAGCAGCTCACCAAATTATTGAACTCGTTACAACTAGTGTGAAAACTACTTTTCCGACTGTATATTCTTTTGTTGTCGAAATTGAACCTTCAAAAAAAGTTATGAGGAACATCGCTTTGCCAATAGAACATTTTGTTGGTTTTGGAAATACGGAAATCTGTCATGACATTAAAGATAGTCCAAAGATTCTTATATTGAAAGTAAACATGGAAAACAAACAAATATTGAAAAAAGAGATAGTCAAAAACCCATTCTATGATAAAACAACTAAAGGATTATTTAATTTAGTTAAATTAGTTGAAAGAAAAAAAATTGATACATTTATAGTCCATGAAATAGGTGAATTGAGTTTTAATCTTATAAAAGCAGAAAAAGTAGAAATATTCAAAATAAATAGTTCAATTACAGAATCAGATAAGAAATTTACTTTAATTTCTGTAAGAGATATTATTAAGAAATTTTATCAAGGTGCCCTAAAAGAAATAGAAGAACCCTCTCTTATCGATTCTATTTAGTAAAGGATTTGTGAATAATTCAGTTTTTCTATAGATTTAGGGGTCAATGCCTTAGTCGCAGGAGTAAGTACGGTCGCTTCGCCCTTCATCATTTAAGGCAAAACCCGTGAAAGCTGTCAACCAGTGGTATAATAAAGAAAAAGCGCGTTTGCAGCAAATCTATGCCCAACAACAAGAAGACACGGGACAAAAATTCTTGACTGATATGAAAACAGTAAAAGATTTTGTAAAAAAATCATCCTATATTCCTATTTACTTAATCATTTATTCATGTTAATGTATCTTTTTTCTCCTGCTTCAATTTCTACAGATAACTGATTTTCAAAAGGTACTAAAGGACAATTGAATTTTTCACTATATGCGCAATATGGATTGTAGGCTTTATTAAAATCCAAAATGTATGTATCTTGATCAACTTTTTCTAATTCTATATATCGACCTGCAGGATAGGTATCATTCTTGGAAGTTAAATCCTTAAAAGGAAGGAATAGATACTTTGAATCAGTGCTTTTAAAAATTGTAAGAATAAATTTATTGTTCTGGATTTCAAACTCTATATACCCCTGCCGAGTAAAATACTTTATTGTTCCTTTCGATGTTCTTAATCCTACCTCATCAGAGGCACTGAATGGTTTAATTTCAACTATAAACTTGAATCTCTCATTTGGAGGATAATAATTTAGATTAGTGAAAGATAGTTTATCTTGATGTGTTAAAGGTGAATCTTTTGAAGTTTTAAAATAAGCATTTTTTTCTGCTCTTTGTCGAAATATTTGTTCTAAATAACTCACAACTAGCAAAATAACATTTACTATATATTATTTCCTCTACCTTTTTGGCAAAGTTCTTAAATCTTACATTTTTTCGTACATTATGAAACTTGTAGAGAATTTTTTTATTAATAAAAGAAATGAAAAAATTTACTATCGTAAAATTCTTCCTGATATAGAGCCTATCGGTATTTTACAAATAATTCATGGCTATGCTGAACATTCGGGGCGCTATGCTAATGTTTTTGAAACTCTTGTTCCTGAAGGGTTTATTGTTTATGCTTGTGATCATTTAGGTCACGGGAAAAGTGATGGAATAAGAACACACATCAAAAGTATGAACTACTTTGTAGACGATTGTTTTGAACTTACTTTGTTAATAAAAAAAGAGTACTCTTTACCTGTTTTTCTTTTAGGTCATTCAATGGGTTCTATGATAGCTGAAACTTATACAATCTCTCATCAAAATGAAATAAAAGGATTAATACTTTCAGGATTTGGAACAAAACCTGTTGGCCAAAGTAAAATATTAGAAATAGTAGGAAAAATTTTGTCATTCATCTTTCCAAAACTCAGAATCAAATCTGCTCTTGATAGTAACTCTTTATCTACTGATCAAAATGTGGTTAAAGCTTATGATGAAGATCCACTAGTTTTCGCTGATAGTTTAAGTTTATCATTAGCTAGAGAAATGGTTAGCAATATTAATAAAATTGAATCGCAATTAAAGGAGATTACAATTCCTGTTCTTATGCAA
>CAZEQQ010000194.1:0-243 GCA_964514425.1 uncultured archaeon | reverse complement strand
TAGATAACCTTTTAGCTGACCCTGAGCAGATTAATCAAAAAATCGGTTCAAAAGATAAAACTTTCACCATTTATGAAGGATGTAAACACGAAATATATAATGAGAGTGTAGAACTACGGAAAAAACCCTTGAATGATTTGAAAGAGTGGTTAAAGAACCACCTATAGCTTTTTTTTAAAATCTAGGCCTTTTGGTATATTCTATTTTTAATCTTGTTCAGGATTAGAATACTCTCTTATTATT
>CAZEQQ010000193.1:0-5581 GCA_964514425.1 uncultured archaeon | reverse complement strand
AGTGCTGATAATCCAAAGTATGTAGCTGCAACATAGGCTATTATTAATCCTAATCCTACAAAAATTAACAATAAATCATCTTCTTTCAAAAAACGAACCAATTTTGTTATAGTATTTGTTAATGCTTTATATCCTAAAAATATCCCTCCTAAGACAAATGATATTGCTATGAGGGAATTGATCAGTATATCGCCAAAAGTTACTGTTCCTTTTATAGAGCTCATAGTGACAGAAAAAACGATGATTCCTATTACATCGTCCATAATAGCTGCTGTCATTATAGCTGTTCCTTCTTCCGAACTAATAAGTTTTTTTTGCAATAATATAGCAGAGACAACACTTGTCCCACTAAAAGAAATCATGACCCCTAATAACATTGAAGCTGTTGGCGACCACCCTAAAAGAAGTCCTAATCCATACCCTGATAAAATTGCGAATGCTACCCCAAGACCTGTTAACAAAAATACCTTTCTACCAATAGTAAAAAATTTCTCTGCATCAAATTGAATTCCTGACATAAATAGAAGCAATATTGCCCCTAATGTGCCAAATAATTGTAATTCGTCACTTTCCTGAATTAAGCCAAGCCCCCCAGGACCACCTAAAAATAACCCTACAAAGAGTGCTCCGAGTAAACCAGGTAATCTCATCCTTGTAAATATTTTTGATGCTAAAGTTGCAGCAACAATAATCAGCCCAATTTGAGAAATAATTATTAGATTGAATTCTGTGCTCATTTTCTCTAATTTTCGCATATACTCATATTATTTAATGCTTTTGTTTTTCAAAATATAATTGAACAATAAAATAAATGTATGTTAAACTAATAAGATTAATGGTGACTCAACCTTGATTCTCAATCCTCAAAAATAACAAAAAATTGATTGTGTACTAAAATTATTTCTAGCTATTTCCAAGATCTAATTCTGCTGTTCTTCGTCATGTATTAATTTCATACACCTTTTGACAGTTTGTCTTATTGTTTCTTCTAATTCTCCACCAGTATAGCCTAAAGCTTTTTGAGAAATAGTGGGGTCAAAATAAGTTTCTCGGGATTGTATATCTTTAAACAAGTGAGCGTAATCTAGCCCTGGCTCTAATCCTTCTTTAGCTTCATGGTGTTTTAGCCATTTTCCATATAAGGTGCCAAGAAATGTAGGCATAATACTAATCTTTCTTTTAACTCCCATTTCAGGCAACATAATGTTTAGCCACTCTACCCAAGTTAGATTCTTATCTCCTATGGTATACCTATCACTCTCTTTACCATTTATTATAGCTCCAATGATCGCTTCAGCTACGTGTTCAACAGTAATCATATTTGTTCCTCCTTTGAAGAAGTAGATTCGTGGTTTCATCTTTAATAGTCGTTTTATTACTATATCTTTCCAAATGGGCTCTCGCATGGGATGGACACCAAAGATGTAAGGCAATTCCATTATATAGACTGCCATTTTTTCTCCACCGATTGCCAGACATTTTTCAGCTTGTTCGACTCGACAACGAATATAAGGGTGTTTTTCCGCTAACTTATCTTCTGGACGTGTCCTGTCAAAATACGCAAAATAGGAGTTACATATGACACTTTTCTTTACTCCTGCTTCTTTTGCCGCTTTAACCACTTTTGCACATGCTTCCACTAATCGTTCATAAAAAAATTCATATGCTGGAGCTTTTGGTGTGATGCGATCATCTGGACCTACTGCATAAACCATTGCGTCGTATCCTTTAAACATTTGAACGAGTTCTTCTTCCTTCATTGTAAAAAGATCGCCTATTTTTGTCTTTATTTTATCTTTTGGCCACCATGAACCCAATTCTACATCATCTAATGAAATAGAACTTACTTCATGCCCTTTTTCAAGGAGTTGCATGCAAACTTGATATCCAATAAACCCTGTTCCACCACATACGAATACTTTCATAGAAAAACACCAAATAATACTGTATATGCTTTTTTGTCTTTAAGTCTTCGTTGCTTTAATAATGTTTTTACATGAAAAAAGTTAACCTAAATGTGCCATAAAATTTTATGGCTTTAGTTAAAACTCAAATATTATTGTGTTTTAGTCGATGATTCTTTGTTCCACTTCTTTTTGCGTTAGGTTTATATTAGATGTGGTTTTCGTTTATGTAAAAGAGGTTATTGAATGAAAAAGATTCAATTTTTTGGAATACTGGCAATAATATTGATGATAAGTTCTACAGCCGTTAAAGCTGATGATTCATTTATATTTCATGAGTCAGTAGTAAAAGACGAAATTTTTGATTGGGACATTTCTACACTAGAACATGTCTATGAAGAAGAAGACGAAGATGAATTACCTTTTCGAGAAGGTGATACCTTAAATGTAATTGTTGACAAAGATCCTGCAGATGATAATGTTACTATCTTTTATAATGTTTTCAAATATGAAGTAAACAATGTGAAAGTATCTGACATGGAAATGGGCTGGTTTCTTCTATTAATGTTATTTTCTGGAGCATATGGTTTATTCATTGCACCGTTAGAAATTGACGACAAGGACTTCATGAAAGAACTTTACGATGCTTACGTTGATACCGCCTCAACTTGGAATAACAAAGAGAATGGAGAAGCAGAAGTTAATCGTGACGATAAAACAATTAGCCTAGAACTCACAGAAGAGACTGGTAATGAAACTATCTATATCTTTGTTGAATATTTAAGAGACACAGGATTCTTGAACAAATATGAACTTAAAATTGAAGACGAAGATTACCTTTTACACTTAATAATAAAAAAACCTGGTGGAGCTCTAGGTTTTATAACTGATCTTCTTAACTTCCCCCTCTATGGTCTTCTTACAGGATTACTTGTTTTAGCAGTTGTTTCTATTAAAATAAGGCGAAAATAAATTTACAATAAAACATTGTAACGAACTTTTTCCCCTTTATTTTTCTATTTCTTTTAATTAGACGTATCTGTAAGCTATTATAAAAAATAAGTTTTTCCTAAACCAACAACTTAAAATCAATATTATGTATTTTATTTACTATCACACTTCTACCCAACAACTACTCTCGAGTGAATATTTAACAGTACTTTAAATGGAAAGAAGAGCACTATGTAAAAGTAATTCACTGAATATAGTAAATGAGTAATAGGTGGAACTGTGTGAACTATGTTATATTTACACAGAGGTACATAAATGAATATAAGAAAAGTATCAACCTATTTTGATAAACCTGGTATTATTCAAGCCCTTCTTATCACTTTATTATTTGCTATTTTAGCAATATTGCTTTATTTAATCCTTTTAGTTATTCTCCCTCCTTCAGCTCATAATCCACGGGAAAATCAATTAGCTACATTTATTGTTGTTCCTAGTATCGCAACTATAGTCATAATAGTTTTTAAAATTAAGTTTAGAGATTCACTTTACTATTATATGACTTCTTTAATTGCAATAATTATTACTGGAACTTCTTTCGCTTCTGCCATTAGTCTAATATCTGGTGCTCCACTTGTTGTAGCAATTCCTGCATACTTCTTTAATGTAACCTTTTCTGTAGCTATGACCCTCTACACTTTACGTACCGTTCAAAAACCTCTATCTATCCTTAGTAGTCATGCTAATGACTATTCTCAAGGTGATTTTACTGGATTAAATTTCAAAAAAGAAGAAATAAGAAATCAAAGTTCTGAATTTAGATCGTTAGAAAATAACTTTAACACCATGTTATTAAATTTAGCCGGAATGTTTCGAGTAATAAAATCCGAAGCTCTCGAATTAGGTAAATCTTCAGAAGAATATAGTAACACTATTGATCAGATGAATATTTCAGCTAAAGAAATCAATAATATAATTCAACAAATGAATGAGGGAGCTCAGCAACAAGCAGAAAGTTTTGCTTCTACTTCAGAAAAGTTTTCTTTGTTCTCTGAAAGTGCAGAAAGATTGATCGAAGAAATTACTAGCGCAATAGAAATAATTCAAGATGTAGCTGAACAAACTAGTATACTCGCTCTTAATGCTGCCATCGAAGCTGCACGAGCTGGAGAGCATGGACGAGGTTTCGCTGTTGTAGCTGATAATGTTCGTAAGCTAGCAGAAGATACAAAAAACAACTCTCAAACAATTCAAAACCTTATTCACGATATCCAAAACGAGATTAATATCTCTATACGCACTGTCTCTAGCTCATTTGATGCAAATGCTGCAATAACAGAAGAAACTGCAGCAGGAAGTGAAACAGCTGCTTCTGCTTCAGAAGAACAAACATTGGCTATGAGTTCGTTAAGTACAGCTTCCAGACAACTCAACGACTTAGCGCAAAAACTCTTAGAGAACCTTTCTGAATATAAAATTGATTAAATCCTTTTTGTTTTGAAAACTTTAAAAACTCTTAAATCACTTTTTTAAAGTTTGAACAAATGCGATAAAACCTTTTATATTCCTTTATGAATAATGAATCATGAAAAAAACTCGTGTAATTGTGAAATCAATCCATTCAGATCCTGAATTACAATCTCAATATCTGAAAGAACTTGATGAAACAATAGCTTCTGTCTTTTCTATCTTTGGAGGAAATAATCTCCTAAAAAGTTCAGGAGATGTTTACATTAAACCTAATGCTATAGATGCTAAGCCTTTTGCATATACTCGCCCTGAAATCGTTGAATCAGTTATTAATTATTTCAAAAGTGTAGGTGCTAATAGAATTTACTTGATGGAAAATTCAACACAATCAAATTACACTAGAATTGTGTTTGATGCTATTGGATACACAAAAATCTGTCGTCGCACAAAAGCTATACCTATCTATTTGGATGAGAAGAAAACAACAACACTAGAGTTTCAACCTTCCAAAAATGAAGAATCAAATCAGTCTGCCACATCAGAAAAACCCTCTCATGAAAGATATGATAGAAATACTTTTGACATTCCTAAAGTTATTGTAGATAAATTAATTCAACAAAAAGATGAGAATCTCTATATTAATTTACCAAAACTTAAAATGCATTCTATGGGGGTTGTAACGTTAGGAATTAAAAATCAGTGGGGTTTACCAACTCATTTTGCAAGAAAATTTGATCATAATTTTCATCTTCATTCTAAACTTATTGATGTATTAGAACTTATTCAACCTGATTTTACACTTATAGAGGGTATTGAAGGTGTAGTTCATGGGCATTATCCTGTTGTTAAATTTCATGATCGTGTGATTAAACCCTTTCGTATACTTGTTGGCAGTACTAATGTCTTGGCTACAGATATGGTCGGTACAAAGGTTTTTGGACTTGAAGTAGATGATGTTCCTGCACTTAAAATAGCTAAAGAACGTAAACTCTGTGGGGGTATTCAAAATCTCTCCGATATCAATATTGATGGAGATTTGTCACAATTTACAGAGAAATACGATTTTGACATTATTCAAGAATTTCCTCCAAATGTACAAATTGTTAAGGGAAAAACTCTTCTTTGTCGTGAGGGGTGCTTAAACAACCCCTTAATGCTAACACAAGTCTTATACTTTGATCATGGAGGAAAAGGTTTCTGCCAATTAGTAATCGGAAAAGGTCATGATTTAGATATTATTGACAATCTGCCTGGACCTG
>CAZEQQ010000192.1:0-5597 GCA_964514425.1 uncultured archaeon | reverse complement strand
CTCAATAATCAGAGAAGTAGTAACTTTTCTCCTATGATACCCAGTAATAACTTTTTCAGCTTAAATTTTTTGAAAAACACAGAAAAAGAAATTTTAGTCTTATTAGAATGAAAACAAATTCTTTCCTCCAAATACTGGATCACTAGTTAAGTGAACACCTAAACGACGTAATCCCGCATCATCGCCTGGAGTAGGCATATGTGTGAGATGAATCTCACAGTTCTTTAACTGTTTAAGTTGGGAAAGTGCTTCTTGAGCTGTTGGATTGGTAATAGCACTAATACTAAGAGTAATGAGTGTTTCATCAAGGTTCAAACTTACAGAACTAGAATCTTGCAAACTTTTCTTCAAATCTCCGATAGATTCAAGAATGTTAGGGGATAAAAGATGGATCTTTTTTGGAATATGAGCAAGATGCTTAATAGCATTCAATATAACTGCAGAAGGTGCATTCATAAGAGAAGAATTGGTTCCTGTAATGATTGTTCCGTCATAAAGAGCTATAGCTGCCCCACAAAATATCTTATTATGACCCTTTCCACGATTTTGACCATCGGTGGCAGCCTCACGCGCAGGTAAAACTACAGCACGGTCGGTTGGGGATACTCCCAAAAATTTCAATAATCCATTAATGCGGTCAATAGTAGGCTTATCAACTCTTCCTATAGCATAGTCACAATGATAAGTAAAGTAGCGACGAATAATTTCTTCAACAGCTGCTTGATGGACTACAGCGTCATCAATAATAGCAAAACCCGCACGGTTTACACCCATATCTGTAGGAGACTGATATTTCTGTCCCTCTCCTAAAATTTTCATAAGTATCTGTTGAAGAACGGGAAATGTAGCAATATCACGGTTATAGTTAATAGCTTGAACGTTATGGGCTTCTAGATGAAATGGGTCAATTTGATTGAAGTCACCTAGATCTGCGGTGGCAGCTTCATAAGCTAAATTAACCGGGTGTTTTAAAGGTAAATTCCAAATAGGAAATGTCTCAAATTTTGCGTAACCTGCAGAAACACCGTTTTTATTTTCATGATACAATTGAGACAGACAAGTGGCCATCTTACCACTAGCAGGACCAGGTCCAGTGACTACAACGATGGGTTTAGAGGTTTCAATAAAGGAGTTAGACCCATAACCTTGTTCACTTACAATATATTCTACATCAAAAGGATAACCATGGATTTTACGATGCTTATAAACAGGAATATTATGGTTCTCAAGTAAACGTTGAAACTGAATAACTGCAGGATGAGCTTCATAACGAGTAATAACTACTCCTTTTATTTCTAATTCAAATTCCCGTAAATCGTCAATAAGTTTCAAAGTAGACTGTTCATAAGAAATACCGAAATCAGCACGGATTTTACGCCTTTCAATATCGCCAGCATAAATGCAAATAATAATCTCCAGTTGATCCTTCATTTGTTGGAGAAGACGTAATTTAATGTTAGGATCATACCCTGGAAGAGTTCGGGATGCATGGAAATCATCTGTTAATTTCCCACCAAACTCTAGATAGAGTTTATTGCCGAATTGAGCTGTACGCTCACGGATATATTGTGTTTGTTCTTGTAAATATAATTCGTTATCGAATCCGATTTTTTTATATTTGTCTGTTACATTTTCCATTGCTTTTATTCTCCATTGATGATAATTTAATAATGTATGCTAGCAATCTTTCGCTATTTTAATACTAAACTCAAACCGTGCATTTCCTTCATACCATAAGGGGAAATTTGTTCCCCAAATGTTGTTATACAAAATATAACTAATGCCTCTTTCGGAGATATTTTCATAAATATTGTCAAACTGAAGAATTTTTCCTTTTCCTAATCCAACCAATGGTGAATGGTGATTAATAATAGAACACCTTAATCCATCAACTGAATAAGAAATCTCTTCTACTACAGATAGATTTCTGTTACCATTTCTAACAACATCATAAGGATTAATGAGTGTATTAATCTTTTTGTACATCACCTTACCTTCTTCTGTGCAAGGATAAAGGTTAAAATGCAAACTCTCTGTTAAACGATTAGCTGGTTTATCTAACCAGAATAACTGGATTTTAACTTCTTCAGGTGTTAAGATATAGATTACTTGAACCTTTTTTGGTGCTCCTAAATGAGTAAAACAATAACGTTCTATTTCTAAATTAACAAAAATTTTGATAAGATCGCCATCTTCATCAACAAAAGCATCAGTCATTAGATAATCAAATCTTCCTTGCTTGTATTTTTTATCAACATACTGAAGTAAAGGTCGTCCAAAATCACTATAGGCCCACTTTTTATTCTTTTTTAGATCTCGACTGTAATTAGAAAACCAGAACTCATAATCTTTTTTCCCATAAGAATGGAATTGAACTATAGCTTCATCATTAGTAGAAAGAAGTTGTTTATCATAGAAAAATAATGATTTTATACCTCCAAAATTATTCAAAGTAATGGCGTAGTTACCACTTTTGTATGTTTTATCTTTAATTAGAGGGAACCCTTTTTTTTCTTCCAAATTTGTTGGGAGAAGATGATTTAGTCTTTCAGAGATTAATACTTTATTCTCTTCGGATAAAGCAGCAAGAGCTTGAGTAATATAGTTTCTTTGTTCTAACCAACTCTTTTCAATAACACTGTAACTCCCTTTTTTACTTGAGTAATTAGGATGAAAATACCGAAAATAACGCCTTGCTTTTACTATATCTTTTTTCCTTGCTTTATCAAAATCTTTCCTTAAATAATTTTCATAATCACCAAAATGAGTTTTCATGTCTAAGCCCCAAGTATGTTCACATATAGACAAAATAGAATTAGAAAGAGTTCTATACTCCTCACTACTTTTATGTAATTTACCTTCGTCAAGTAATTGCCTTTTGAATTTTTGCAACTCTTTCATTGCTGCAACTTTATAAGGGTCAGAAACAACGCCATGAATCCAACTATCACCTATCTCACTGGTAATGATAGGCAATTTATTTTTAACCGACCAAAGTTTTTCAGCAATGTAATCCATAGAACTTGCTATAACTTCATGACTAGGATATTTTGCAGTAACTTTGTTGTAGTTCTTTACTATTGCTTGTGCGCTACGAGTACCAATGTTATCAATCGTGTGATCAAAAAATAAAATATCATCAATGTAATCACTGGTAAACTCACCACCATAGTCTCCCGAGTAGATGACAATTATCTCATACCCGTCTTTCTTCCACAAAAAACATTCAGGAACATCAGGAATAGCTGAAGCGCTATTAACGCCAATATGTAAAAGTTTAATCCCTTTTTTAGCTAGAAAAGGAACAAGTGCAATAGTATGACCAGGAACATCTGTCATTTTCGCAGAAATAGTCTTTTTTCCAGTTATCTTATCAATATCGTCAATCAAAGATAAAGCATACTCCAACGTGTCTTCATCTAGCAACTCTGTATGAGTAGTGAAAGGTAGGGCATGTGCCACGATATCTCCCTTTTCAAGAGAACCGATTAAAGATGCTCTTAGTTCCTCATTTCCATGATTTAAAGCTTCATGAAGTAGCCATGAACCAGTCATCCAAACAAACTTCTTACTGCAATAGTTAACTTTCTTAGCAATTTTTATAGCCGTAGGAAGGAAATCTTGAAAATATTTACTTTTAATTGATTCAGCATAGTCGGTAAATCCTAAATCCAAATGAGTTTTAGAGACAATAATCACTCGTTTAGGATTCTCTCTCCTTGCAGATTTAGAACACATTATGTAACACTTGAATACAAAGATTCTACTGTATTAATGCTTTTTGGAAAATTAAGAAAACGGAGTCAGGAAGGTAAAAATTGACGTTTTCACCATTTGGTTTAACCAAAAAGAAAGAAAGTTTAACGATAGAAAAGAAAGGAAAGAGGGTAAAACTAAAAAATTAAGCCCTTTAGCAAGTGAATTTTAAAACTCCTTAATAAAGATGAGTCTATATGTATAGTAGGTGAAAAAAAATGGCACAAAAGGCAAACAAACAAAATCAAACAAACTGGAAAGGTAAAGAAAATGGAAAAGAATTCAGCACAATCGAAATGCTAACCAAATTTGCAGGATATCGACTCATAGGCAATTAAACAAAAAAAGGTGAAAAAAATGGCACAAAAAGCACATAACAATAAAAATGAAATGAATGAAAAACAAAGAAGAGAGTTAGAAAAAATCTACTCATTAATTGAACAAATCGCTCGTGAAGCAAAATACAGACACATAGGCGCTTAAGGTTGATCTATAACACTGGAATAAGCGCCTCTTTTTTCTATAACACCCTTATTTATTAAATTCTGTAATCATGGTTGGAATGGTTTCTGAGTTGTTTTAAATCCTATATCTTATAATGTCTTGTTATAAGACCTAAATCCTCATTATTACATATATTACTCTTGGTGTAAAAAATATACTTCTTATTTTTAGAAAAGTTTATATATGTTGGCGATATTGTTATACATAGAAAAAAAATCTCATTCTCAAAGATTGAGAAAAATAAAAAAGTGATGAAAATGAACAGTCAAGAAAGAAAAATCAAACAAAAAGAAATGAGCAAAATTGAACAACTAACTCAAATGGCAAAATACCAATTGATGAGAAACTAAAAGTAAAGGTGAAAAACATGGCAGAAAAAGTAAATAAACAAAACCAAGCAAACTGGAAAGAAATAGGAAACAGGAAAGAATGGAACAAAGTAGATCAACTAACTGAACAAGCAAAATATCTCCTAATAAGAAATTAAAAAAATAAGGTGAAAAACATGGCAGAAAAAACACACAAGAAAGAATACAAACCAAATGCAAAAGAAATAAGAGAAATTGAAATGAAAAGATCTCAAATAGAGAGAATAACTCAAGAATCGAAATACAAAATATTTGGCGCTTAAGCTGAAATATTGCTATAGCGCTTTTTTCATATTATAATGGGAGTTAGAGTTAAAAAATAGCAAATTAAAAGGTTTAAATGGTAGAGAGAAAAAGTAAAGGGAACTATGTAATAATTTGACATTTGGGATTAATGTTTTTAAGTTCTTCTAATAACCCAGAAGATGAATCATCTAACATCATATCACAAACATTGATATAAGTTAACGTTTTAATATCAAGTAAAGATTTAGGGAGAGATGTAAGGGCATTAGTGGGTAAATAGAGTTCTTGGAGATTAATGAGATTACCAAAAGTTTCAGGAAGACTGGTTAAGTTGTTCCTTGCCAAACCTAATATCTGAAGAGAAGTAAGTTCAGTAAAACTATCTGGTAATGATTGAAGTTGATTTTGATGTAACCAAAGTTCTTGGAGATCCTCAAAATTATTGATGTTGTCAGGAAGTGATGCAATTTTGTTCCGACCTAAACCTAACGTGATTAATTTTTTAAGAGAAATAAGGCATTCAGGGAAAGATTCTAAACGATTATTTTCAACGTCAAAGTTTTGAAGATTAGTAAGCGCGCTTAGACTTTGAGGAAGAGAAGTTAGCTGATTATCAGCAAGATCTAACCATTGAAGATTCACAAGGTTTCCAATAGAGTCTGAAAGACTAGTTAAGTTATTTTTACCTAAATAGAGGAATTGAAGATGAGTAAGAGAAAATAT
>CAZEQQ010000191.1:0-5599 GCA_964514425.1 uncultured archaeon | reverse complement strand
GTTTATGACTCTGTTAAAGAGTGTTCAGCCTATCTTTGTAGAATTAATTCTGATATTAACTATTCGTGGGATAAATGTCCGGATTATCAACCGAAAGCAATCAATAGTTGGCACAAGGATATTTTTTTAATAGCAAGTAGAGAGCATAGCACAAGCGAAAAGTGTGCAAAGTATAGAATGTATGTGAAAAATGCTTATGATGGAGCAGGGGGAAGCACAACGGAAATAACTGTTCCATTATCACAAAGTGAGCGAGTTGGGCGTTTTCTACGCATTACTGAATGGTATTACAGCAAAACAAAGTTTACATTTGATCTATTAGTTACTCAAAATTTTATCCTGGAACACAAAAGGAAAAAGATGAAAACAAAAGAACTAACGAATTTTTTCAATTATGGAGGCAAATAAGATGAGAATAGAGACATTCTTTGCATTAAAAGGAGAATCAACAGAAAAATTTCTAAAACTATTGGAAGGAAGAGAACAATGCCAAGAATAACTAAATTAGAAGATTTGCCTTCTATGCCTTTATTGCTCTTTTCATTAGCAAAACGATTTACTATAAATTTTGATAAAAAATGCGAAGGTGTTCATTGTAAAGGTGAAAAAGCTGTTTACATTATGCATAGTGATGACAATATTTCCTATATGTGTGAGTTGTGTAAGCAATTATTAACAGGAGAATGGTTTAGTGAAAAAAGCAAAAAAAGAGTTTGTTGGCAATGTGGAGAAATCGGTTATCACATCTACTATAACAGCTCAAAAGATGCTTATCGCTGTGATGATTGTTATAGAAAAGAAAGTGAAGAACAACTGCAAACAGAATTGATAGAGAAATACAAGTGAGATGATGAAAATAACTACTAACACAAGTTTTGATAAAGAAAAAATTAAATCTATGGTTCTGCTGATACTAAAAGAGAACGATAGAGAGATGAGGATGATAGAAATAGCAGCACAAATGATAATGGTGTTTGGAGATAAACTCTCTGATCAAGAAAAAAAAGATATCATGGAAACACTCAACAATTGCTTTCCTTGCGAACAAAAGTTACAGTATTACAAGTGTAAAGAATGTAACAAAGAAAGTTCTGATGGCACTTTATTTCTCGAAGACGATGGCATATGGTGGTATAGTTGTTATGAAAGCACACATCTCACTGACACTGATCAACTACTACCATTTTGACTTTTTTGCATTTGTTTACTTGCCACGTGGCAACTTTTTTTCACCAAGGTAAATCTTACCACATATTTTAATCATTTTCACTTTCTTCTTTATCAACATCGTTTATCAGCTCTATTAATATGAACTCGTGGTTACTGTTGTTTTCTGGGTATAATTGTAAGTTTGGAGTATATAGCAAAAATAACGTAATAATGAAGATTAAAACGTTTTGAAACTCAATATTCCATGGTTCAGATAGAGGGTAAAAAAAAATCAGTATACTGATAAAATTCACTATAGTTTGACACTCATCTTTAAATCGATTGTGAAATTTTTTCCTATACTCTTTTAACTGAACATTATGAAGGATACACTTACAGTTTTTTTGTTTTAGCAATATGATCTTTTTCATATGTAAACTATATCAAACAGATATTTAAACATAATCTTTGGAACAGATACAAATAAAAAAATCGTCTTTCAGTTAATAGAAAGTATATTAAGTATAGAAAGTATAAATGTATATCCTCAATTTAGGTGAGAGTTAACATTTGTGGTAAGATAAACATGCAGAAGCATCAGCACGGGAAAGGGTAGAGGATGAAAACTAAGAAGTTAAGTTAACAAGAGTAGTAAACAGAGGTTGTTTACTTAACATAAAAATAAACTTGACATATAATAGATATGAGTAAACAAAACGATAAAATAAACACAAAATTCATGAAAAAGAATAATGTCCTCATAGGTAAAGAAGAATTAATTCAAGCTGTTCTTTCTGGCCATATGACTAAGGCTGAATTAGCTAAAAGGGTAGGAATCACTCGTTCTGCTGTTACGCAGTTTTTCAAGAGATTAGAAGAAAGTCAGGGGAATCCTGTAATCAAAAAAATAAAGAAGGAAAACAGAGAATTTTTAGAAAGGATATCAGAGAATTTAGAGGATATACCTGATCTTGAACCTTTTGAACACATATTGAAACGGCTTATTTTTGAATTACAAGCTATTATTAATGATACTCGACCAGAGCTGATTGGTGAGTGGACACCTGGTTGGAACAATACTAGAATAAAAGCAATGTCAGAGCTTAAAGATACTATGAAGATGTTCATTGAATATTATGGAGATATGAAATCAAATAGGGATTTAACGCAATTACAGATAATAAAAGATAAGCTTGATTTAACTGTTGATTTTTTAGTTGAGAAATCTCCTGAACTCGTTAGTGAATATATTGATTTTATTTCTTCTGAATAATAAAGAGAGTAGATGATTTTGTCAATATCAGCTTTTAATATCCCAAAACCTAATCTAATTGTTAAGCCGGCTAATATAGCTGCAGAGTATGCTCATAAACGTGCAGCAAAGAAAAGTTATTACTATTTTGCTACGAATTGCTGTGGGCATAAACCAGCAGATTTTCATCTAAAATGTATCAACTTAATAGAAGATTCAATCGCATCAGTAGTTAAATTACCAAGAGGTCATGCAAAAACAACGATGATAAGTGTAATTTATACACTATGGAAAACCTATGAGAATGAAGGATATGAATCTTCAATAGTGAGTTATTCAGAAAAACAAGGAAAAAGAATTTTACGTGAAATAAAGAATCTGCTAAAATTACCACATTTCGAGAGAGATACCATAAAAGTAGATAATAAAACAGAACTTGAATTTAAGAATGGGAGTAGGGTTGAAGTAGCAGGTTTTGGGAGTGGACTTCGTGGTCCTCATCCACATTTACTAATTTGTGATGATATACTTAATGACAGATCAGGAATAACACCTGATAACATCAGAGAAATTTTTTGGTCTGCTTTATGGGGACAAAGGATACCCAAAACTAAATTCGTGGTTGTTGGAACGCCACTCTACTTCAATGATGTGAGCAATCAAGAAGTTTCAAATCTATAAGATATCCTGCAATAGTTGATCAACAAAAAGAAGTAGTGTTATGGCCAGAATATCGCAACTATGATTACTTAATGCAACAGAAAGCTGATCCAGAAAAAGGAGAATTAACCTTTGCCAGAGAATATATGTTAGAAGTTTTAACAGACGAAACAAGTCTCTTCCCTTATGCTATGATAACGAAGAAATTTGATAATAATAGAAGTTTAGGAGATGAAGCAACGAATAGAACAGTAATTGGTTGTGACTTAGCTATTTCAACAAGTGCAAGTTCAGATTATTCGGTATTTACAGTATTAGAATTAGCAAATGAAGGATACATTGTCAAAGATATTTTCAGGGTAAGAGGAATGTCTTACGATAAACAAGTGCTCAAATTAGTGCAATTGTATGAGAAATATAAACCAATAAAACTCTACGTTGAGAGTAATGCTTTTCAACGAATCTTCAGTCAGTTATTACCGGGTTATATTCAAGATAAAACAGTACAATATATGACTGGGGCTGAAAAGCATCAGTTAGAAGTAGGAATACCATCATTACGCCAAGAATTTGAAAAACAAAAGATTATTCTTCCTAGAGGATCAGAAAAATCGATAGAAATAATTAATGTTCTACTGAAAGAATTACAAGCTTTTATTTTCAATCCTGGTAAAAGAAAAGTTGAAAGTTTAGAAACTCATGATGATACAGTAATGTCTCTTTGGTTAGCTATTACAGCTGCACGAGAATTAGATAAAAAGAAAACAGATTTTACCTTTTTAGACCTTTAATTCTTTTTTTCTATTACTTCCGCTGTCTCTTTCATAACAGCAGCTTTCTTTTTCAAACCTTGAGCTGTTTTTTCATCTACCAGGTAATAAGTTGTCTCCTGAAGATTCAACTCACAACCAATACTACAACGATGCTTAAGTTTGGCAATATATTTTTTCTTCAATGTTCCTAGAACCAATTCATGGACAACTTTTTCTCTCTTACATTTCTCACAAGGTAAGTTAGGCCCCGCTCTAAAAAAACGGAAAAAGGGTTCTGTTCTTTTTTTCTCTTGTATACTTTCACTCATATTTTTTCCTCTTGCATATATATTGTTTGTAATTATAATATGCAAGAACTATTTATGCGTGTGAATTCAGATGGCCAAGTCAACACAAGAAAAAAAAGACGAAAGTAATTTTGAAAAGTTCAGTGATGTAATTAATGCTATTTTATCAGCTAATGTTTCTATGCACCATGAGATCAAACAAACCAAGCAAGAAGTGGAACAAATAGTCCAAATATTTGAAAACAATATGCAAAATTGGAATAAAAAGATAGAAACAATTGAAGACTATCGTAAAAAACAACTAATTGATTCCCAGGATATAGTGACAAAAATTAACACATATGAAACAGAAGGAACAGTGATTAGCGACAAAACTATTCTTGCACATCTACTAAGTAGTCTTTCACTCATTTCAGAGCAACAAGGAGAATTTAACAAACGTTTAGCATCAGTAGAGAGAGGAATAACGGTTTTAGATGAAAAAACAACTGAAGCAGTTCTTCATATCAAAGTTTTAACAGAATTGAGTAAATCTCATCGTGAAGAATCTACGAAAACAATCGGAAGATTAGTGAAAATTTTAGCTGTAGCTGTAGCAACTATTGCAGCAGCTATTGGTCTCGATAGATTACTTGCATTATTCAAGTTTTGGTGATTTAATTGGTAAACTGGAGTAAATTTT
Source organism: uncultured archaeon (assembly GCA_964514425.1). Taxonomy (GTDB): domain Archaea; phylum Asgardarchaeota; class Heimdallarchaeia; order Heimdallarchaeales; family Heimdallarchaeaceae; genus CAZEQQ01. Next base: position 796 of record CAZEQQ010000191.1, on the reverse strand, counting down.
TACCCTGGATAAAAGAAGAAAAAAAAGTGCAAAAATACATTTGGCCAGATTATTCTCAAAATCTTACAGGGTTACAATTAAACACAGAAAAAACAAATGATACTCAATATAAAGCATTACTCGAACAAAATTATTATGCTCATCCTTTTGGTAGATTACGTCAAAATATAGACATTGACACAATTAGAACACTTTCGAAATCCACATGGGTAAAACGTTGTGTTTCTCTGATAATTGACGAAGTTTTATCCTACAAATGGAGAATAGGTATGAAAGATACAACTATTCCACAGAATGAAGAATTGATCGAGAGAGTAACAAAGTTTCTTAATAGTCCAGGTATTGACGATGCGAGTAACTATAAAGGGTTATTCCGTAAAGCGTTAAAAGATCTACTTGAGATAGATTCAGGGGTAATAGTAAAAATTTTTGCATCAGAAGCTTATGTTGAAATAGATGGTAAATTAGTACTGAGAGAGGATTGTGTTGGTTATCTCAGAGAGTTAAGGTGTTATGATGGATATTCATTTTTAAAAGATATAGATATTTATGGCACTCTAACCGGATACTATCAATTTAATTATACTAAAGCAAAACCGGTCTGGTTTTCAGATAGAGAAATAATCTATTTAGAAAAGAACCCTTCAAGTTATGATTGTTATGGTTATAGTCCTGTTCAGAGTATTCAAAGTGAGATAGAAAGTATGATTGCAGCTGTTAGTCAAACCTCACTGTTTTTCAAAAAAGGATCCGTGCCTTCAGGGTTATTAGCTGTTGACATGTCATCAGAAGAATA
>CAZEQQ010000190.1:0-5620 GCA_964514425.1 uncultured archaeon | reverse complement strand
GCATCCCTATTTCTCTTCTTCTTTCTGAAATATTTCTTACCGCTATGATAATCATTCCCATAGCTCCTACTAATAACCCAAAACTAACAAAATATTGAAAGAAATCAAAAGTTTTTACTTGAAATTCTGTATTCTCTAACACTACTTCCCAATAGGAATAGGCTGAAGCTGCAACAAATTCGTTATTTTGAACTAATAGTGAATCATTTGCATTAAAGAAACGTTCAATATTTCTAGCAATAGTATTGTGTTCCTCAGATTTAAAATCTAATGTTGTGTCAACTAAGAAAACTGTTGATGCGTTCTTCGGTGCAGGGTTTAATAATACATTAGCTATTTCTTGATTAATCAAAAATCTTGGCATTCCTCCACGTAAACTGAATGGATATTGTTCAATTATTCCTAAAATAGTTACATTCATTAATCCTCCTTGGACTAAAGTGGGATTAACAAAAACTTCTATTACCTCTCCTGGTTCAAAGAATGGTGAGGTAGTGAATATTGCAGGATAACCGTTCTCATTATCTATTCTTCCCTGTTTATTAAATCTCACACCATCGTAGAAAGCTTCCCAAATAGTTTTACTGTACTCAATCTTTCTTTCTTCTGAAGCATCTGACCTATACTCTTCCCCATATTCCGCTAAACTTCTTCCTACAATAAAACCAAAGAGATCTTTACCTTCATCATCTCTAAGTGTTGTATTTGTGATTATATCCATTCTACCTATAGAAAGCCCTAACTCTTTACTTATTGGATCCTCCCCTATATAAGGGTTAATAAGAGATGTTATGCCTTTGACAGTGGTAATCCTATCATCAATAGCTTGTATCTCTTCTTCAAGGTTGATTGCTAATTCTGTTACTGGTGTATCTAAATCAACAAATATTTTTGTGTTTCCGCTGTAAAGTTCAGCTGACTCTAAAGCATTATACGAATATGTTGATTGATACACACTCGCAAAAATGTTCATAGTTAAAACAATAGCAAAGATACCATATGTCAATGTACTTCTTAGAGACTTTGCTGTCATATATTTACTCGATATTAATGCTATCCCTTTCTTTATTCGTGTTCTATAGAGTATTGAGCGCAAAAATTCAGTTACTGCACCTAGGTTTACTCCTACAATAATAACTGTTGTTATAGCTAGAAGCACAACTAGGAAAATTAAAACTTCACTTCTATCATCATCACTAGGTATTTTTTCGAGTGTAAACAGCAACATAAAAGCTGTTAAAACTGAAAGACTTATAGCAAAAATATTACCTGAAAATCTTTTTGAAATCAAAGAACCAACAATAAAACTTAATCCTAAAGCTAGAGCGACACCTATACCTATGAAAATGAATTGTTCTGTTGAAGTATCCCATCCACTATTTGTGAAATATGAACCAAGGAACTCTTTTGCGTTCCATGTCGAAGGAAGCATTGATTCCTTTATAATTTCTTTGAATGCAATAACTCCTCCAGCTAAAGAAAGTAGAAATATTCCACCAAAAAGATAATGAAAACTTAGTTTTTTGCTCCGTATCTTTTTTACCCCTCTAATCACCTCAATAACATCCACCCTTGACGCTTTTATTGCAGGCAATAAACCTGAGAATAGTGCTAATCCTAATCCTAAAGAAAATGAATATATAATAGAGAAAGCTGTTATTTTTGGCACAATATCGAAAGCTGAGCTAAAGAAAGTTTTCTCTATTTGATCAATTAGGATAAGCGACATCACATATCCTCCTAAAATACCTAATAATCCCCCTAAAATACCCAATATACCCGATTCATATAAAAAGAGTCGAATTATCTCTCCTTTTTTCGAACCAATCGCTCGTAAAATCCCTAATTGTTGCATTCTATCTTCAACTTGAATAAGTTGAATGTTTACTATAAGAAGAACTCCAGAAAGAATGATTAAGCTTCCAAAGAGGTTAAAAGCTAATAGAATACTTTTCAAAATCTCTTGTCCTATTTCTTTTAAGGAGACACGTGAAGTAAAAACGAAAACACCTATATTCTTCGCATCAATCAATTCCTCAATTTGCTCTTTTGTTTGTATTGCTTTGCTATTACTTACAGGATTTTCTATTCTGTCTGCTGATAGTGATAATATTATATTAGTGTAACTAGTTGAACTAACTCCTAAGATGGAACGCAATTGATTAATACCCATCCATAATGCCCTATGTCCATATTCTCTTCCCTTTTCAGTTTCTGATATAAAACCCGCTACTGTTATATTATAATTAGTGTAGACAATAGTTTGAGTAATAGGATTAAGAGTTCCGAGTCTAATAACAACAGTGTCACCTAATTTCAAATCTAAAGTCTCTTTTAATCTTGAAGTAACAAGTGTTGTATCATTATGGTTTAACAGGTTTTCCAATCTTTCTTGATCATAAATATATCCTTCAAGGTCATAAAGTTGACCAAATACGGGATCCTCAGTATAATTAAAACCAACTAAATTTACTCCTTTTCTTAAAAGTCCTTGAGCAAGATTGTAGACTGTTGCTTGACCTTCTACCCTACCTGAAATTCCTGCATATTCGATATCAGAGGATTTTATTGTTTCCATAATCATCTGTGATCCGGGTATCCCTGTAGGACTAAGAGGTGAAAGAATTTCAATATCTTTTTCTCCCAAAGATTCGACAAAAAATTCTATCGCTTCATCTGCAAATGTAGTAATCGTTATGTTAACCCCAACTATCAAGCTTACTCCTAAAGTTATTGCAATAAGCGTTCCTGTGTTTTTCCCTATCCTTCTTCTAAATGTTTTATTCAATAGTTCTATAATGTAATCCATCTATCTTTCCTCAGATAAGCTTTTCTGTCTTCCAACGGTGTAATTGTAAATGATTATTTAAAAGTTAGTAAATACTAACTTTATTACCTGTCTGATGTTAATAAATATCATACTAAATTGCACTATATTTAGTTTATGGATTATCAATATTTCAAACTTGACTTTTTTAATGTATTGTTGGTTTTATAATAATTTGTTATTTAGAGCGCGTCAAATTCATTTTATTCTTTTCAGTTTTCATACCACTCTACTAGTATCGTCTATTAATTCTTTTAATTTTGAAAGCAAAAGAAGACCCTGCTGTGGTTGTGATTGACTCTAAACTTCCAAAGATAGATTTAATTATTCTTTCTTCCTTTTTGTTTTGTATGTCGCTGAATGAGAATAAAAAAGATGAACATACAACAAAATATCTCCCTAAAATTGAACGTGAACATAGTATACTTCGTTCCGCTATTCAAGTTTTTTTAGAAAAGGGTGTTGCAAGAACAACTATGAAAGATATTGCAGAAAGAGAACAGCTTTCTGAAGCTGCAATATATAAGTATTTCAATAACAAAGGAGCAATTTTTGAGAAACTGGCAGAAGAAGCACTTATTATAGTCAAATCTTTTTGGACAGAAATTGAGGAAAAACAAAAAGAATATTCTCTCGACATTCGTTCTGCTATGATTAAAATAACAAATAAAATATTTCAGATTTTTCTTGATTCTCGTCCTTTTTTCCAGTTAATAATGAAAGAATACACTGATCCTCATCTCAAAGTGATGTTACAAAACAGAGATGAACATATTTATCCTATTACTGTTCTAGAAAAAATCTTTAAGCTGGCGCAAAAACAACAACAACTACGTGATGGTGTTAACTGCAAATCTTTAGCTTATCTTTACTTAGATATGCATAAGCTTATTCTTCATGAATTAGGTTTTTATGAACCTACCTATATGTATGAAAAGGATAAATTGGATGAAATGGTAATTGTATATGTTGAGCTACTCTTAAATGGAGCAAAAAATCATTAGTAGTAGCAAAACTTTTTTTTAAAGTATTGTAATTGTTAGTTGTGGAACAATTAAAGCTCTCTATTATTGGTGATGCTGGAACTGGAAAAACTCAGTTTTTGAGGACAATTAGTGGAGAACAGATAAAAACTGAGGAATATGGGCAAAATATAGCTTCAGAAGATTATGAAATCAATGGAGAACTTTATCGCCTTACATTTTGGGATCTTCCTGCTCAACAACGATTTGAAACTGTAAGGCGTACCTTTTACAATGGCAGTAATGCTGTTTTAGTTTTATTCGATTTAACTCGTAGAAGTTCATTCATTGAATTACATAAATGGGTAAAAGAAGTTGCAAGCACTCTTCACTATATACCCGTTATTGCCTTAATTGGTGCTAAAAATGACTTAGCTGATTATCATGAGATAGGAGAAGATGAAGTAGAAGCTATTGCAAAGAAATTTGCTTTGGACTACTATTTGCTTTCTGCTTTAAGTAAAGAGGAAATAGATGCTTCAATAAAAGATCTCATAAAAAAAATCGTAGATAGGAAAGAAGAAAAATAGTACTTTTTATCTTTAGTTGAATAAACAATGACTCAATCTAAAGATTCAGAAATGAAAGCACGAAAATTTGTTTCTCCATACGAAGGAGAGAAAGTTTTACTTAGAGATTTAGAATTATCTGATGTTCCCACACTAATGAAGTTCTGGAATACATACGAATCTAGGGTTTTTTTGTATAATACTATCCCTTGTAGTTCAATGGATGAAGAAGAATTTATTCGTTCAGCTCATGAACAAGGAAAAAAACGAAGTGGTTTTATATTCGCAATGGTCGATAAAGAAACCAATGAATTTGTAGGAACTTGTGGGCTCCATGATATAGATTGGATTGCTAGATATGGCATACTTGGTATAGCTATAACTAATCCTGCATATCAAAATAAAGGATATGGTACCGATGCAATGAAATGTTTACTAAGTTTTGGTTTTAATGAACTTAATCTCAATAGGATAGAATTAGAAGTCTTTGATTTTAACAATCGTGGGTTCCATGTTTACAAAAAAGTGGGTTTCAAAGAAGTAGGAAGACGACGACAAGTGAGATTTCTTCATGGAGAATACTTTGATTCTATTATTATGGATATATTACAAGAAGAGTATTCTTCTTAACCTTTTCAGCAAAAACTTTTAGAATAGGGTCATTATATCTGCTTAACTTGCAAAATAACAACCTTTCAGCTATAAAAACGAAACCGTTTAGTCTTCCCATGGTAGTATTTTCAACAGGTTTAGGGACTTTTATGGGTGCATTAGATAGCTCAATTGTTAATATAAGTCTTGTAAGGATGGGTCAATTTTTTAATGTTGGTCAAATTCATTTACAGTGGGTTGTTCTATCCTATCTTCTAACTATTATCGCATTTCTCACCGTATCCGGAGATTTAGGTGATCGCTTTAGTAATAAAATCGTTTTTCAAATAGGACTCATTGTTTTTGCTTTAGGTTCACTTTTATGTTCACTTGCACCTACTTTAATTTCATTAGTGATTTTCCGTATTCTTCAAGCAATAGGTGCTACAGGTATGATGGCAAATAGTGTAGCTATTATTACACGTTTTACTACCTCAGAAAATAGAGGAACAGCTATAGGTTGGAATAGCCTTATTGTTGCTTCTGCTCTAACTACTGGACCGATTTTAGGTGGATATTTAACTGAAATTTTTGGATGGCAAAGCATATTTCTCATTAATATTCCCTTGAGTATCATCGCTTTTGTGTGGGTTCAATATGTTGTCCCGCCT
>CAZEQQ010000189.1:0-5677 GCA_964514425.1 uncultured archaeon | reverse complement strand
CTATTTCCTTTAGTTTTGAACTAAAGGCGATAGAAAAGAAAACTATCAATAATCTCTTTTTCACTTAAATTGGCACTAATGCCCATAATAAGACGTGATAGGTCCATTAATTCAGCTAGTTTAAGTTCAAGAAATGCTATTGCGGCATCACTTTCAAAAACTGTAGAGTAACGGAATATTTTCCACCACTTATTGATTTGGAAACGTTCAACAGCAAATTCTAAGTCGTGAAGAGGAATAGGGTCAAGGGAAAGAAATGGAGAAAATACTTTTTGATAGTCGCCATAATCGTAAATATCAAGTACTTCTTTCACAGTAGTACAATTCAATGCCTTAGAAATAAAACTATTAGGAAGCAAATAACGATAAGGAGGAACTTCAAGCACAATACATCGACAAACTTGTAAAATATTTCTTAAATTAACGTAAGATGTATAACGAGATGATATCTTAGGAAGCAATTCGTAAAGATATTGGTCAATTGCTGCATCTATTGGAACAAAATTGTTGGTACTTTCATATTCTTGGTGTGCTCCTAAAAGATGAGCTCTGAGGTCAACGATAGATTCTTTCTTTATAATGTCGATAATAGGCAAATCCAACAGTTTTTCGTAATACTCAAAATTATACGAGCTTACAGGAATTAATCGTTCCATAATGGTTTCAGGAGAATTACCAATATACTTTCCTCTAAGAATGTAACGCATATTTTCAGAATGATATCGTTTTACAAAAAGGTCGATTTTATTTCTTTGGGTTCCTGAAGAACGTGCAAAAAAATATGTTAATAGTCTAGCAAATTCGTCTTTAAACCTTCTAGCGACTTCTTCAATATCAGATTCAAGATCTAAATCTCCAATGATTGTATCATATTCCGTTTGAGTAAATGCTGCACGTAGTTCTACTAAATTTTGGGAAGATAAAAGCAATTTTAGTTGAGCCGAAGTAAGCACTCTACTTATCATCCCATGCGATCTACCATAAAGGAAAAAATGCTCTCCTGTTATCATTTTAATCGCCCTTGTTAGAAATTAGCACAATATTTGTCATTTCAACAGATAAAGGTGTGAAAGGTGTTCCCGTACCAGTATAGAATTTAGTGAAAAATTCTACCCAATGCAACCTTAGAACATTAAGAAAAGTAAACAAACCTTCGATTGGAAGAATAATGAGAAAACCGACAAGAAGAGCTGCAAACCACCACCAAAATGAAAAACGAACAATTCCTTCAATAAGCATAAAAGGCAGACTACTCAAAATGGCATGAACAAGTAATAAAGCCATAATACGGCTGAAGGACAATGTATTGGAAAACAATGCGATGAGATGGTCAATTGTATCTAAAATACCGTCACCTTTAGCATGCATATACTCAACTATAAATAAGAAAGGTATCAAAGCTAAGGTTAGTATAACTACAATAGTCATTGCATCAGAAGGAATGGCGGGTAAGGCAAAATTAAATGTTATAGACTCTGCCCCGGCACCTATGATATTGTATAAAATAGCAAATATACCAATATAGATAATAGAAAGTGTAACAGGAGCTAACTTTGATGCAGCACCATGACCGAATTTCATATTTTGTATAAATTTAAGCCAAATACCTAATTGTATCATAAAGAAACCAATAACTAATGAAAAGGTAAGGAAAAGGGAAATCTCATAGAGCGGTTGCATGACAGGAATCCATGTTATACCTAAACTTCTAGCAGTTTCTTTGATAAAATCTTTATCTCCCATAAATTTGCCAAACATTACGCCAAAGAATGTAGCATAAAGACCACAAATTATCAGCAACTCAGCACCTGCGTAAATATACCCCGTAATTGTTTCACTGGGTTTAATATTTTTCTTGTACTTTCTGTAAACTAATAATGCTCCAACTAACATCAACATGAGCCCATGTCCAACATCTGCAAACATGATACCAAAAATAAGAGGAAAGGTAACTCTCAAAAGAATATATGGATCTATTTCTTTATTAGTAGGGGTTCCAATACCATTAATTAAACCTCTCACTGCACCAAAAATCTTGCCTTTTGGAATAATAGATGGATTAGCAATGGGAACATTTGCATTCTCTTCTATTTCTAAAGGAAATTCGGCATTGGAAACCTTTTCCTTTAGAAGTTTAAGTTGCTTTTCAGGTACCCATCCCCACATTGTTATGGTATCTTCTGTAAGCTTGCAAAATTCTAAAGTATTGTTATTTGATTTCTCTAACTCAATTATTTGTAGAACAAAAGGTAGCCTTAACAAGGCTTCTTCTTTGAGGAGAAAAATACTTTCTAAAATGCTTTCGATTTCTTTCTTTAGTTCAATAATCTCAGCTTGAATAGTCTTTTTTGATGGTGTAGTACTTAAATCATAATTTATTGCTTCGAAAGAATACTCGGAAAGAACTCTTTCTATAGCAAATGAATGATCCTTAAGAGAAATAATTAAGATGTTGACCGAATTAGTTTTAATTTCTTGTTCAGGAATGAAAATTAACACTTGCCCATCTGTTACCTCATTAAGGAAAAACTTCACAGCTTTAACTTGTTTTTCAGGTATTGAACCAAGATATAACACAGTATGAATACCAGAATCAAATAGTGAAGCGTCTAATCCTTTCTCTTTAAGTTGTTCTTCAAGTGGTAAAAGAACTTCTAGCTGTAGTAATCTTTTGTTCTTTAAATTATAATCATCGGATAATTCTTTTGCTTTTTGCTCAAAATCTGTCAAAAAATTAGTAATATAAGCTTCAGAATAACTAAAGTCATTAACGAGTTCAAGAGTAGAGGACACAGATAACTCCGAAACTTTGATATGCAATGATTCTTGAATAGTGTTTACTCTAGTTTGATAACGAGAAAGTTTCTGATTTGAAGATGTAATCTTTTCCTTTTGAGTTTGTGTTTGTCCACCTACCTTTTCAGGTTGTAAAATCTTTAGCTGATGAATAAATGAAATAAATTCTCGATGACTTTTAGCATCTGATTTTACTTTGACAAAACTAGCAGATTTAGGAAAAAGCACTCCGCCTTTTTTCTTAGAATGATGGTCATGACTATGATCAATAATTGAACTTTCTGAATGGTCTTGTGATTTAGTAACCTCTGCACGAGGAAGTTCAATATCTTCAATGACATTTTTACCTTTTTTATACTCTAATGGTACATCATCAAAGAGCTTAATGGTCGCACCTAAGGATAAGGATTCAATTTTCGTCCTCAATTGATCAAACATATCTTGTTTAATCCATCCCCAAACAGTAAGTTTATCACCAGTAGTTTTACCTAATTCTGAGTATTTAAGAAATTTAAAACCTAAATTTGTTAAATGCAGATACTTCTGAAGAATACTCGCGTGTTGTTCTCTAATTCTGTTTAACTCTTGTTCATCTTGTTCAAGGCGAGGAGTGATTGATCGTTCTAATTCGTTTATAGACTTCCCTTGAGTGTTTTTTTCGTCAAAATATTCTTTAAGAACATTAAAATCATAACTACTAGAGGAAAAATTATACGTTGAAAGAATACGCTCTACTTCTTCTTTATGCTCAGGAATAGTAATTACAAGAAGAAGTTTATATGCGGGATTAGGGCCAGGAACAATTAATAATAATAACTCATTGTTTGTAACCTCCCGTAAGTAAAAGCGTATGATATCTTCATTAAAAGTAGGGATATCTCCTAATGCAGAAAAAGTTTGAGTTCCCGTTGTTAAAATAGAAATAGGAAGATCATCTCTAGCCAATTGTTCACTGAAATAGGAGAGCTTTGAAAACATATTCCGCTCTGATCCCAATTTAGTAACCGAGGAATAAAGACGTTTAACCTTTTCTTCAATGTTAGAAAGAAGGTTGTCAAGTTCTGCGTAAAATTGCTTTGTTTTAACAACAGCTTCAAAATCGGATTGAGAAAATATTTCTTGTTTTTCGAATGAAATAGAAAGCATTGAGCAAAGGTCATTCAAACGTTTGTAGTACTTAAGAAATGTATCCTTATCTGCTTTAATTACAGCTTGTTCCTTTGGATTTTGAGGGTCTACAACAACTTGTTTAAACTCTTGAAACGAATAAAGAATAGAACCTAAGTTTAATCGATTTTGGATAGGCACTTGAATCTTAACTAGCTTCTGTGGAGACGATAATAACCGAGAAAATAATCCTTTTTCACCCATTTTGTAGTTCACCATAACATCAAAACTAATCAAAATAGAAGAAAAGGTAATATTTTAAAATCTTACTCTATGAGTTTATTAGTACTTTTTCTTGAAAATTAAACTTTTTGGGAATACATGGATAGAACTTTAGCACAAAAAATTTGAGTACTATATTTTAAACCATAACTAGAATATTTCCCTTTTATCCATTAATTGGACTAATTGGTTAGTCAAAAATCTTTTATACTCTTTCAATTTCTATCTATCTTAGATGATAAAAAACGCACAATCTCTCTATAAAAGGTTCGTAAACTTACATCTACGAACTAGGATTGACGAGATGATAGAAAAATCAACACATAAAAACAAGTAGAAATAGACATATTCAAAAATAAAAATAGATGCAAATATGGCGTCTGTAACGAGAATATAGGCTCAATATTGTCTCTTTTTTGACAAAAAACGATTCAAAACTACAAATAGATGTTATTGTGAGGCTTCTAATTAGTAAAATCACACAAATAAATAATAACTCTCTATAAGTCTTAAAATACGAGTAGAATCTAATAATATGTCTTTAAAACGACTATTATATTTTCACTCTGTTAGCTAAAACTAACAAAACATTTAATTAGTAGTAACTAAATATTAGGAATAGAATACTAACCAAATTCTAGCCGAAAATTTATATGTGAATAAAAAATAGGTGAAAATATGAGTGAAGATATGATTTCAAACAAACCCCTAGTAATTGATAACGGAACAGGTTTCACCAAGAATGGGTTCGCAGGAGAGGATCAACCTCGAAGTGTGTTTCCTACCTTGATTGGTTACCCCAAGTATCAAATCATAATGACTGATGTAGAACATTATGTTCGAGAATATTACATCGGTGAAGAAGCCCTAAATCTTAGAGGTGTTCTAAAACTTGTTTATCCCATAGAACACGGTCAAGTAACAGATTGGGATGCTATGGAAAGAATATGGCACTACTCATTCTACAATGATCTTCGTGTCAATCCTACTGATCACCCAGTTCTATTAACTGAACCTCCTCTAAACAAAAACACAAACAAAGAGAAAATGGCTGAGTTAATGTTTGATACCTTTAACGTTCCTGCAATGTATATCTCAATGCAAGCTATTCTTTCTCTCTATGCATCAGGACGTACAACTGGTATAGTTGTAGATGCTGGTGATGGTGTAACACACATAGTTCCAGTATACGAAGGTTTTGCAATCTCTCATGCAATTCATCGTGCAGACATTGGTGGACGTGATTTAACTGATTATCTCAGAAGATTATTACGTCAAAGAGGATATTCCCTTACAAGCTCTGCTGAAAAAGAAATAGTTCGTGATATCAAAGAAAGGCTATGTTATGTTGCATTAGATCCTGAAAAAGAACTAAAATTAGCAGAAAAAGTAGCTGGAATAGAAAAAACATACACCTTGCCCGATGGAGAAAACTTAACCATTGGTGCAGAGAGATTTATGGCTCCTGAATTATTCTTTAACCCAGCTGTAA